>NZ_JADCLG010000008.1:142074-160139 GCF_014982425.1 Enterobacter cloacae complex sp. I1M
CCCCGGAGGGGAGAGGGGATAGTTAGGTGCTCGCATTCAGTTGTCCCCTGGAAACGTTACTCCTCCACCATCCGGGCATATTCTTCGGTTAGAAAATCCACCAGCGTCCTGACCGATGGCAGCAGGCCGCGCCGGGAAGGATACACCGCATGGATCACTTCCCTTCTGGGTTCCCAGGCATTCAGCACCCGAACAAGCTCACCTGAAGCCAGCTGATCCTTCACCATCAAAATGGGCAACTGTACCACGCCCACGCCCGCCATCGCTGCCTCCCGCAGCGCCAGCATATCGGTAGTCACCAGGCGCGGCGTGAAGTGAATGTCTGCTTTCGCCCCCTCCGGCCCGCTCAGCTCCCACTTATGCAGGTGTTTACCAGCGCCCATACTTAAACCCGGCCATTCGCTGAGTTCAGAAGGCATCGCCGGGTTGCCCATCCGTTCAATCAGTGTCGGCCCGGCAACCAGACAGTGTCCCCTGTCCGCCAGCACCCTTAATACCAAATCGCTGTCATCAAACGGGCGCGGACGAACGCGGATCGCCACATCCACCCCCTCCCCCACCAGATCGACCCGGCGGTTGGTGGCTTCAAGCTGGAGGTTAATTCCCGGATAGCGCGCCATAAACCTCGCCAGCATGGGCCCCACGTGAACGTGCAGTAGGGTTACGGGGCAAGTGATCCTGACCATACCGCGCGGCTCAGCCTGTAAAGCAGCCACCGCCTCCTCCGCAGCTTCAGCCTCCACCAGCATGGCTTTACAGTGCTGAAAGAACGTCTGCCCCACTTCAGTCACCGCAAACTGCCGCGTAGTACGTTGTATCAACCGAACACCCAGGCGTTCTTCCAGCTGCGCAATCCGACGGCTCAGTTTCGACTTTGGCTGATCGAGCGCCCGCCCCGCTGCCGCAAAGCCGCCATGCTCCACCACCTTCACAAACCATACGAAATCATTGAGATCCTGCATACGCCCCCATTGTTCCATTTAAGGAACAGTGAATGTCATTTTTGCTATCTACCGGGATATTAACCCTGAATATAAGCTATTTACATCAACAGGACATCAGGAGTTAATCATGAAAAACGTAACAGGCGTGTATACCGCACCTCGTCCGCACTGGGTCGGTGATGGTTTTCCGGTTCGTTCGATGTTTTCTTACCAGACGCACGGCGAACCGCTGAGCCCGTTCCTGCTGCTTGACTACGCCGGACCACATACCTTCCCGGCGGATGGCGCAAAACGCGGCGTGGGCGAGCATCCTCATCGCGGTTTTGAAACGGTGACCATCGTCTACTCAGGCGAAGTTGAGCACCGTGATTCCACCGGCAGAGGCGGCGTTATTGGTCCAGGCGATGTGCAGTGGATGACGGCAGGCGCAGGCATTTTGCACGAGGAGTTCCACTCCAGCGCGTTCTCGCAGAAAGGCGGTGAACTGAAAATGATGCAGCTGTGGGTCAACCTGCCCGCCAAAGACAAAATGGCGACGCCTGGCTACCAGAGCATCACTCAGGCGGATATCCCGGTGGTCACCCTGCCGGATAACAGCGGAACAATGCGCGTGATTGCTGGCCGCTTTGGAGAGGTAACCGGCCCGGCGCATACCTTCTCACCGCTTAACGTATGGGATCTCGCGCTGCACCAGGGCAGCCACCTGACGCTCAATCAGCCCGAAGGCTGGAGCACGGCGCTGGTTGTTGTTGAGGGCAGCGTGACGGTGAACGGCACCACGCCTGCGGGTGAGGCGCAGCTGGTCGTGCTGAGTCAGAGCGGCGACAAGCTGCATCTCGAAGCCAGCAGCGATGCCAAAGTGTTGCTGATGGCCGGGGAGCCACTGAATGAACCCATCGTGGGCTATGGCCCGTTTGTGATGAACAGTAAAACCGAAATCGCCGAAGCTATTCGCGATTTCAACTCCGGCCGCTTTGGCCAAATCTAAACGTAATAAAGGAGCGCATTATGTCTACCCCTGCAAACTTCAACGGTGCACGTCCCGTTATTGACGTCAATGATGCCGTTATGCTGCTTATCGATCACCAGAGCGGATTGTTCCAGACTGTTGGAGACATGCCAATGCCTGAGCTGCGCGCTCGTGCAGCAGCGCTGGCAAAGATCGCCTCGCTGGCGAAGATCCCGGTGATCACCACGGCGTCGGTTCCACAGGGACCGAACGGCCCGCTTATCCCGGAGATCCACGCCAATGCGCCGCACGCACAGTATGTGGCACGCAAGGGTGAGATCAACGCCTGGGATAATCCGGAGTTCGTGGCGGCGGTGAAAGCCACCGGACGCAAAACGCTGATTATCGCGGGGACGATTACCAGCGTTTGCATGGCCTTCCCGTCCATCAGCGCGGTGGCGGACGGATATAAAGTGTTTGCGGTGATTGATGCCTCCGGCACCTACAGCAAAATGGCGCAAGAGATCACCCTGGCGCGCGTGGTGCAGGCAGGCGTGGTACCGATGGACACAGCGGCAGTGGCCTCAGAGATCCAGCGCACGTGGAACCGTGAAGATGCGGGAGAATGGGCAGAGGTGTACACACACATCTTCCCTGCCTACCAGCTGCTGATCGAAAGTTACAGCAAAGCGCAGGACGTCGTGAAAAACAGCGAAGTGCTCGATTCGCAGCGTTGATCCTGCGCGGTGCGCCATAAGCTGATTAAGGCTTAACCGAACAGGCACGAATGCAGAAAATCTGCTTGACCGCTTTCGCGCAACTCCCTATAGTAGCGCCCCGTTGCCCCCCAAGCGGTCAGGCAGCAAAACAATATGGTGAGGTGTCCGAGTGGCTGAAGGAGCACGCCTGGAAAGTGTGTATACGGCAACGTATCGGGGGTTCGAATCCCCCCCTCACCGCCATATTTTAAGAAGAGCTCGCATGAAAATGCGGGCTTTTTTTTCGCATGTTGCACGTCTGCGGGGGGATGAGAACCCCCGACCGGGGTTCGACAACTGGCGCAGCCAGTTGGACAGACTGAGAGCGAAGCGAGTCAATCCCCGCCGGTGCGGGTGATACCGCCTCACCCATAAAAAAAGCCCGCGCATAAGCACGGGCCCGTTTTAAACTATTCCTCAGTTATTCAACTTCCCCGCCGGCTGCTTTCCTTCAGGAGAAGAAACCTGCCCCGGCAATCCCCCCTCTTCATCACTGCGCTCCCCCAACCAGTAATCCGCATTTTTAATCCCAAGCCGAACCGGATCAAACTGTGGATCAATTCCCTGCGCATTCTGGGTTTCATAATCCTTCAGGCTGGCAAAGGCTTTTTTATGCAAGAGGACAATGGCAATAATGTTGAGCCAGGCCATCAGCCCTACCCCGATATCCCCTAATCCCCATGCCAGATCCGCGGTGCGGATTGTGCCATATACCGTGGAAGCCATCAGACATAATTTAAGCAGGAATGTCAGCCACGGACGGTGAATTTTACGGTTGATGTAGGCGATATTGGTTTCAGCGATATAGTAATAGGCAATGATGGTGGTGAAGGCAAAGAAGAATAGCGCGATGGCGACAAAGTAATTACCAAAGCCCGGCATCATACTTTCCATCGCTGTCTGCACATAGCCAGGACCGGCCGCCACGCCTGCAATACCGGTATAAAGGGCTGCGCCGTCGACGCCCTGAACATTATAAAGCCCGGTGATCAACAGCATAAACCCGGTCGCGGAGCAGACAAACAGCGTGTCGATATATACGGAGAACGCCTGAACCAGCCCTTGTTTCACCGGATGACTTACGGCTGCTGCCGAGGATGCATGTGGCCCGGTGCCCTGCGCCGCCTCGTTGGAATATACGCCGCGTTTAACGCCCCACATGATAGCCTGGCCCAGAATAGCGCCAAATCCCGCTTCAAGGCCAAAAGCACTTTTCCAGATCAGCAGGATAACAGCAGGCAGTTTTTCAATATTGATCGCGATAATAACGCAGGCAACAATAATATAGCCGAGCGCCATAAACGGAACGACCATACTGCTAAAGCTGGCGATCCTTTTTACACCACCGAAAATAATGAAGCTTAACAGTACAGCCAGTATTGCCGCCGTAACGTTTGGGTTAAGACCGAAGGCAATATCCAGGCTGGCGGCAATTGAGTTTGCCTGTACGCCCGGAAGTAATAAACCGCAGGAGAAAATGGTCACAATAGCAAATAACCATGCGTACCACTTCACCCCCAACCCTTTTTCAATATAAAAGGCAGGTCCCCCACGATATTCGCCGTTAATTTTTTCTTTATAAACCTGACCTAACGTGGATTCAACAAAAGCAGAGCTGGCGCCTAAAAATGCCACTACCCACATCCAGAAAAGCGCACCGGGGCCACCAAAGGTAATGGCGGTCGCCACACCGGCGATATTCCCTGTCCCTACGCGGCCCGCCAGCGTCATCGTCAACGCCTGAAACGATGATACGCCGGCATCGGTAGCCCCGCCCTGAAACATCAGGGTAATCATATGTTTTATATGACGTAATTGCAGAAAACGACTACGCAGTGAGAAATAGAGACCGACACCCAGACATAAAAATATTAACGCAGGGCTCCAGATAACACCGTTAATTGCACTAACCAGTTCGTTCATGTATGACCCTCAGCGTGATGTTCCAGAGGAAACGATCCCCTGGTGTGTTTCTTCTTAGAATTTAATTTGAACAAGTACGAAACATAGATAATTACCCAAAAGACACCAACTTAATTTTTACTGCTTAGTCATGTTCTGTGACAACATTCACGTTTAATTTTCACCTAACAATTAGCGCGATCATTATATTCACAGGTATTTTGTGGGTATTGTAAATACATATCACATTTTTTCTAACTGTATAAAAAGCGTTCGCAGCAAATTAACAGTAATATTATTATTACCGCAAAACGGTGCGTAAATGCCGTTGAATGCTATAGGAAATAAATATGATTTAAAAAAAGCCATGCGAACAGAGGGAATAAAAGAAGCTTCCCGGCATGACGCCGGGAAGAAATGACTTAAAATGTGAAATGATCTTAGTCGGAGTACACTTCCAGCGTTCGTTGACACAGCGCTGAGCGGACGCAGTCCTCTTTTGTGAAGCGGACCACCCCTATCATCTCATCTTCCTCAAAACGTGACATGGCATCGCTCAGGCCAGACTTCACGCCCGACGGCAGGTCACACTGGGTAATATCGCCGTTGACGATAACCGTCACGTTCTCCCCGAGGCGCGTTAAAAACATCTTCATTTGCGCAGCGGTCACGTTCTGAGCCTCGTCAAGAATAACGACCGCATTTTCAAATGTACGTCCGCGCATATAGGCGAACGGCGCGATTTCCACCTTGCCAATCTCTGGTCGCAGGCAGTACTGCATAAAGGAAGCGCCCAACCGCTTCACCAGCACGTCATAGACGGGCCTGAAGTACGGGGCAAACTTCTCAGAAATATCGCCAGGCAGGAAGCCCAGATCTTCATCCGCTTGCAGTACCGGACGGGTAACGATGATCCTTTCCACGTCCTTATGAATCAGCGCCTCCGCCGCTTTGGCGGCACTGATCCAGGTTTTCCCGCATCCGGCTTCCCCGGTTGCAAAGATGAGCTGTTTACTCTCGATAGCATTCAGGTAGTGCGCCTGAGCTTCATTCCGCGCCACTATTGGCGATGCATCGCGGCTGTCCCGCGCCATGCCAATGGATTCTACGCCGCTCATCTGCACAAGCGAGGTGACCGATTCTTCTTCACGCTGTTTATGGCTACGTGAATCCCGTCTCAGCACACGTTTTGCTTCGCGACGAGCTTTGATCACTGCTTTCTGTCTTCCCATGGATAGCACCTTGAGTTGTTGGTATTCATCACACGCGCCAGCATCGGCACGATTATGCGCACGAACATCAGAGGGTTGGCTTCCTTGTAAGCCATTGCTTGCATTACCGGATGACGATACAGAACGGCTACGCGCACCGTTATGCACGTCGGTAGAAATCGTATTTAGAGTTGGAGGGGAGAATTTTGTGGTGAGGAAATCGCTGCCGGAGTCTGAGCCTCCGCGCCGGGTGCTGCGGTTGATGTGTTTACCTTGTCCAGTACAGGACGCAACCATTCGCGATCTCCATAGTGAGTCAATATCACTGCCGGGAACTACCGCTGTCTTATCTTAAGTACATCAGGAATTATCATAAATGCAACATTTATTTTACCTAGATGCAACCTTTAAGACTGCTCCTGCAGCGGAATCAGTCTCATATATGAATATTACAGAAATATAACAACAAGATAGTCATATGGAAAAATAATGTCCCCGCGAACTGTCGCAGGGACGATTATCAGGCTTCTATCAGACCCTGAGCGAGCCAGGTCTTCGCGTCACGCGCGCCGGGCAGGGCAAAGAAATAGCCGCCGCCGATGGGCTTGATGTACTCCTCCAGCGCTTCGCCGTTGAGCCGCTTCTGCACGGTGAGGAACCCTTTCTCCAGATCGTGCTGATAGCAGACAAACAGCAGTCCCATATCAAGCTGACCGGAATTGGTCACCCCCAACGAGTAGCTGTAGCCCCTGCGCATCATCAGGCTGGACTGGGTCTCTTTGGTGCGAGGATTGGCGAGACGAATATGGCTGTCCAGCGCGATGACATCTCCGTTCGGATCGCGGGCGTACTCGGGTTCATCGTGCTCGTGCTTCATGCCGAGCGGTGCGCCGGTTTGCTTATCGCGGCCGAAGATCGTCTGCTGCTCTTTCAGCGGCGTACGGTCCCAGAACTCCACGTGGAACTGAATGATACGCACCGCCTGATAGCTGCCACCCACCGCCCAGGCCGGTTCGCCCTGATCCTCCGTCACCCAGACCACGTTTTTCATCAACACGGTATTGCTGCTGTCCGGGTTGGCGGTACCGTCTTTGAAGCCCAGCAGGTTGACCGGCGTCTCTTTCCCTTTACTGCGCGCGGCGTGGTCAGAGATAAAACCTTCCCGCTTCCAGCGCACGCTGAGCAGATCCGGAGTGTGCTTGATGATATCGCGCAGGGCGTGGATCACCGTATCCTGGGTATTGGCGCAGATCTGCAACAGCAGATCGCCGTGGCACAACGCCGCGTCGAGAGAGTCATTCGGGAATCGCGTCATTTTTTGCAGCGCTTTCGGCTTCTGCTTCGCCAGACCGTAGCGATCATCAAACAGCGATTCCCCCACCGACACGGTGATGGTCAGATTATCGGGAGCGATAAACGCCCCGAGGATCCCGGAATCCATCGGCGGCAGGCGCGGATTCGGTGTTTCCGGTGCCGGACCGCCCGCCGTAAGGAAGGCAATGCGCGTGGTCAACAGCCTGAACAGACGCTCAAGGTCAGCCTTATCACTCGCCAGCGAATCGAAAGCCACCAGCATCATCGAGGCCTGCTGCGGCGTCAGGATTCCTGCCTGGTGCTCACCATAAAATGGCTGCGTTTCCATACGCGCAACCGGGGAGAGCGTGCCGGGGGCACTTTGCGGTTTTGCCGCATGCGCCACCGGACAGCCGCCCGCCAGGGCAAACGCGCCGCCCAGCGCCCCTACCCCTTTTAACAACCGACGTCGGGAAGGTTCCGCCACGTCGTACTCATCATGCTTGTTCATCGCTTAGTCCAGACCCAGAACGCCACGCAGCAGGGAGAGATCTTCCGCCAGCGTCGTAATCGGGCCTTTCAGCGCGTTACGGTCAGCATCGGTCAGCTTGTCGTAGGTTTCGAACCCGTCTTTGGTACGGTATTTCGCCAGGATGGCGTCAACTTTCTTAAAGTTGGCATCCACTTTCGCCAGCAGTTCGCCGTTCTCTTTTTGCAGCTGGGGCCGCAGCAGATCGACAATTTTTTGTGCGCCGTCGACGTTTGCCTGGAAGTCCCACAGGTCGGTGTGGCTGTAGCGATCTTCTTCGCCGCTGATTTTGCTCGCGGCCACTTCTTCAATCAGACCCGCAGCACCACCCACCACTTTCGACGGCGGGAAGGCCAGCTCGCTGATGCGTTTTTGCAGCTCCAGCACGTCGCTGTTGAGCTGATCGGCGTATTTCTCCATCCCTTTGGTGGAGCTATCGCCAAACAGGGCTTTTTCCAGGCGGTGGAAGCCGGTGAATTTCGGATCGGCGGCCTTCTGCTCGTAGTCATCTTCGCGGGCGTCAATGCTGCCATCGAGGTCAGAGAACAGCTCGGCAATCGGCTCGATGCGCTCGTAGTGCTGACGTGTAGGCGCATACAGGGATTTCGCTTTTTCGATATCGCCCGCTTTCACCGCGTCGGTAAAGGCTTTGGTGCCTGCCACCAGGTCAGCCGTCTCTTTGGTGACGTAGGCTTTATAGGCGGTAATGGCGTCGCCGAGGCTCAGCAGCGCGGTGCCTTTGGCCCCGTCCGCCGTCGCTGCGCCTTTGACGATCAGCTTACCTTTCGGGTTAGTCAGCAGGCCGCAGGTCATGTCATATTCCCCCGGCTGAAGATTAGCGGTCATTTTCTGGCTGAAGCCAGGCGCGATATTTTCACGCTCTTCTACCACCATCACGCCTTTCAGGATCTCCCACTCCAGCGCCTTCTGGCTGTGGTTCTGAATAATAAACTGGGTTTTACCGCTGTTAACCGTGATGGTCATCGGCTCGCACTGTTTATCGTTGACGGTGACTTTTACCTGCGGAATATCTGCTGCCTGAGCGGCGAAGGCAGACGCGAACAGCGCTGCCACACCAACCTGTAACGCGCTACGACGGAATTGAATAGCCATGTCTCTTCCCTTTAAAGTATGTTGTAACTAAACAAAGCGCTTCACGGCGCAGTACGCGACGGCTGAGCGCTGGGGCGCGATGGCATGAAGAACAGCACCAGCGCCGGAATAAGATAGATAAAGTACATCGCCACCTCGCTGACGCTCGGCGTTTCCTGATAACCGAAGATACCTTCAAGGAGCGTGCCGGTCAGTGAGTGGGTGGAGAGAACGTTACTAAAATCAAACGCCACGTCCTGGAAGTGGTTCCACAGGCCCGCTTCATGGAAGGCGCGGATCGCCCCTGCCGCCAGCCCCGCGGCCACCAGCAAAATAAACAGGCTGGTCCACTTGAAGAACGCGCCCAGGTTAAGACGAATGCCGCCCCAGTAGAGCAGGAAGCCAAGCACAACCGCCGTGGCCAGCCCAAGCATCGCGCCCAGCGGCGGCCAGATGCCCACGTCCTGCTGAAAAGCCGCGAGCAGGAAGAACACTGACTCCAGGCCTTCACGCGCCACGGCGAAAAAAACCATCATGATCAGCGCCCAGCCGTGGTGGTTGCCTTTTTGCAGGGCGTTATCCACCGCCTGCTCCAGCTGTACCTTGACGTTACGGGAGACCTTGCGCATCCAGAACACCATCCAGGTGAGGATCACCACCGCTATTACGGCAACAATGCCTTCAAAAAGCTCTTGCTCTTTCTGAGGAAATTCACCGGTGGTTTCGTTGATAAGAATACCCAGCCCCAGGCAGAGCGCCGCGGCCAGGAAGACGCCAACCCACATCACGCCGATCCAGCGTCCACGCTGGGTGCGCTTCAGATAACTGGCGATAAGGCTAACAATCAGGGCCGCTTCAAGGCCTTCACGTAACATAATGAGAAAAGGAACAAACATGCAGACACCTTAAATGTTTATCGCGGTCAACTGATGCAAAGAAAGGTAAATTCTTGTGATAGTGATTATCATTACGGCTACAAGAAAAACAAGCGAAATATGTGGAGTTTTGATGACCAGATGTAAACGCATTGCGGAATAATAATTGCCTGAGTAACCGTTACGTTTATAAGGTATAACGAAAATGCCCATTTACGGTTAACCGGGGCTGTGGCTAAATGTCCACCTCGAAAACCAACTGAAAATAAGCCATGTTTAAAATTGTCCATTTCCTGCTGGCGCTGGTGATTATTCTTGCGCTCGCCTGGCTGGTGAGTTTCGACCGCCGAAAAATTCGTATTCGTTTCGTTTTACAGCTGATCGTGATTGAAATTGCGCTGGCGTTCTTTTTCCTGCATGCAGAAAGCGGTCTGTTTATTATTAAATACGTCTCCGGTTTCTTTGAGTCGCTGCTTAAATTCGCTGCCGAAGGGACGAATTTTGTCTTTGGCGGGATGGGTGAAAAAGGGCTGGCGTTTATTTTCCTTGGCGTGCTCTGCCCCATTATTTTTATCTCGGCGCTAATTGGTATTCTTCAGCACTGGCGCATTCTGCCGATCTTTATTCGGGTGATCGGGACGCTACTGTCAAAACTGAACGGCATGGGCAAGCTTGAATCCTTTAACGCGGTGAGCTCACTGATCCTCGGTCAGTCGGAAAACTTCATTGCCTACAAGGGCGTACTCGGGGATCTCTCCTCGCGTCGTCTGTTTACGATGGCTGCCACGGCCATGTCGACTGTGTCGCTGTCGATTGTCGGGGCCTATATGACCATGCTCGACGCCAGATTTGTCGTCGCGGCGCTGATCCTGAACATGTTCAGCACCTTTATTATTCTTTCGGTCATTAACCCGACCCGCCCGGAAGCGGAGCCGGATATCAGGCTGGAAAAACTGCACGAATCCCAGAGCTTCTTTGAAATGCTGGGCGAGTATATTCTGGCCGGTTTTAAGGTGGCGATGATTATTCTGGCGATGCTGATTGGTTTTATCGCCCTTATTAGCGCCGTTAATGCCCTCTTCTCCAGCGTATTTGGCCTGAGCTTCCAGCAGATTCTGGGTTACGTGTTTTATCCGCTGGCGTGGCTTATTGGTATTCCGCTGAGCGATGCCTTAAACGCGGGGAGTATTATGGCAACAAAACTGGTGGCGAATGAATTTGTGGCGATGATTGAGCTGCAAAAAATAGCCCATCAAATGTCCCCGCGCGGTCTGGGTATTTTGTCCGTGTTCCTGGTGTCGTTCGCTAACTTCGCCTCGATTGGCATTGTAGCGGGGGCAATAAAAGGCCTGAACGAGCAACAGGGTAACGTGGTGTCGCGGTTTGGTCTGCGCCTGGTATACGGTGCGACGCTGGTGAGCCTGCTGTCGGCGAGCTTTGCGGGGTTGGTGCTCTGATGCAATGCCGGGTGGCGCTTCGCTTACCCGGCCTACAAAACAACAGCGGCGGGAATTCCCGCCGTTCTCATTAAAACTGCACGCACACCGGCTGGTCGACCCGCATTACCGATTCCTGCGCGAAACGAGACTTATAGATCCCGCGCAACGCTTCGATGTTCTTCTCGCTCTGCGCGTCTTTACCATGGATGAGCATTAACGCTTTGCTGGGTTCACGCGCCACTTTTCCGTCGTTCCCCAGCCACTGCCCGCGGGCATCAACCACCGTTAAGCCATCGCGAAAACGCGGCGTCACGTCCTGGTCGACAAACTGCTGCCACTCGCTGCCGGTAATCTGCGCCCCTGCCGGGCGATTCAAGCCAAAATAGAGCGTAGTCTGCTGCATCTGGTTATCCGCTTTGCAGGTCTCCACCGCCGCATGCTGCGTGGGAGCGTTACACCCCGCCAGCAGCAGTAATGCTGCCATCATCAACCCTGTTTTAATCATCATTCTCATCTCGAACGGGTGAACGGTCTGTCCCCTCTCCCCTTTGGGGAGAGGGTTAGGGTGAGGGGGAAATTACTCAGCCTGGAGCTTAGACGGCGGCGCTGAGTGGTAATGCGCATCCGCTTCCGCAAAGCGCTTCTGCATAGATGCAGACGGCGCTTTACCCAGCAGGCTAAACACCACAATACCGAGGCTGCCGAAGATGAAGCCCGGGATGATTTCGTACAGGCCCAGCCACGCGAACTGTTTCCAGACGATAACGGTAACCGCACCGATGATCATCCCCGCCAGCGCGCCGTTGCGGGTCATGCGTGACCACAGAACGGAGAACAGCACCACCGGACCAAATGCGGCGCCAAAGCCCGCCCACGCGTAGCTCACCAGCCCCAGCACGCGGTTTTCCGGGTTAGCCGCCAGCGCAATCGCCACCAGCGCCACTAGCAGCACCATAAAACGCCCTACCCACACTAACTCTTTCTGGCTCGCGCCCTTACGCAGGAACGCTTTGTAGAGGTCTTCGGTGATGGCACTGGAGCACACCAGCAGCTGACAGCTCAGGGTGGACATGACTGCCGCCAGGATCGCGGAGAGCAGGATACCGGCAATCCACGGGTTGAACAGGATCTGCGCCAGCTCGATGAACACGCGCTCGGCGTTCTGGTTCACCGCGCCCGCCTGCGTCGGGTTGTTGTTGAAGTAGGCGATACCGAAGAAACCGACCGCGCACGCCCCCGCCAGACACAGGATCATCCACGTCATGCTGATGCGACGCGCGTGAACGATGGTGTGGTGAGAATCCGCCGCCATAAAGCGCGCCAGAATGTGCGGCTGACCGAAGTAGCCCAGGCCCCAGCCCATCAGGGAGACGATGGCCACGAAGTTCAGCCCTTTCAGCATATCGACGTTTTCGATGCTCTTCTGCTTGATCACTTCCAGCGATTCGCCAAAGCCGCCGACGGTAAAAATCACAATTATTGGGGTCAGGATCAGGGCGAAAATCATCAGACTCGCCTGCACGGTATCGGTCCAGCTTACCGCCAGGAATCCGCCCACGAAGGTATAGAGGATGGTCGCGGCCGCACCGGCCCACAGCGCCGTTTCATAGCTCATGCCGAAGGTGCTTTCGAACAGGCGCGCGCCCGCCACAATGCCGGAGGCACAGTAGATGGTGAAGAACAGCAGGATCACCACCGCAGAGATAATACGCAATATGCGGCTGTTATCTTCAAAGCGTCCGGTGAAGTAATCCGGCAGCGTCAGGGCGTTGTTGTTGGCTTCGGTATGCACACGCAGACGGCCTGCTACCAGCTTCCAGTTGATCCATGCGCCAACGGTCAGGCCGATGGCGATCCAGCTTTCGGAGATACCGGAGATGAAAATCGCGCCCGGCAGCCCCATCAGCAGCCAGCCGCTCATGTCGGATGCGCCCGCTGAGAGTGCGGTGACCATCGGGCCCAAGCTGCGCCCGCCGAGGATGTAGTCGTCAAAGTTTTTAGTGGAACGCCATGCCAAAAACCCTATCAGGATCATGCCAAAAATATAAACGAGAAATGTCACCAGCATCGGTGTGCTAATAGCCATTCAAATTCTCCAAAATGTCGAGCGACAGCCGTCCGGGCTGCCTTGTTATGTCATCACCGGAACGTAGTGATGTGTGTATGTGTTTCCGTTGGGCGCGCTATCCTGCCGTATACGCATCCCACTGACAAACGATTTAACACTGCATTTACATGAATTTCATCCCTGGTTTTATACGTCTTTCCTATAGGTTGCACTCGCTCACGCTTTTATGGGTTGCACCTTTAAAAAGTGTTAAGCACCGCATAAAAACTGGGCTCAGAAACCGCCGCGCGTTCTTTTTCACAGCTAACTAATCGTTAACAATCCATTCATTTTCCAGCTTGCAGACCAGGTCACATTTAACACGGTTGCACAAAGTTGCAACATGGTGGATATTTCACGCTATCAACAGAACGCTATTACAGAACAACAGGAGTTTTGGCATGGGGATGACCACCATGGGGGTTAAGCTGGATGACGCTACCCGCGAACGGATTAAAACCGCTGCGACCCGTATCGACCGCACGCCGCACTGGTTAATCAAGCAGGCGATTTTTAACTATCTGGAAAGACTGGAGAGTGAAGAAGGTCTGCCGGAGCTGCCTGCCCTGCTGGCGGGCGCTGCGAACGAAGGCGAAGAGGCCGCGACGGCCGCTGATGAGAACCACCAGCCGTTCCTGGAATTTGCCGAGCAGATCCTGCCGCAGTCCGTCAGCCGCGCCGCCATTACCGGCGCCTATCGCCGTGCCGAAACCGACGCCGTGCCGATGCTGCTGGAGCAGGCGCGCCTGCCGGAAGCCGTTGCCGCTCAGGCGCACAGCCTGGCGTATCAGCTCGCCGACAAGCTGCGTAATCAGAAAACCGCCAGCGGACGCGCCGGTATGGTGCAGGGTCTGTTGCAGGAGTTCTCCCTCTCCTCGCAGGAAGGCGTGGCGCTGATGTGTCTGGCGGAAGCGCTGCTGCGTATTCCGGATAAAGCCACCCGCGATGCCCTTATCCGCGACAAAATCAGCAACGGCAACTGGCACTCCCACATTGGCCGCAGCCCGTCCCTGTTTGTGAACGCCGCCACCTGGGGCCTGCTGTTTACCGGCAAGCTGGTCTCCACCCATAACGAAGCCAACCTGTCGCGCTCCCTGAACCGTATTATCGGCAAGAGCGGCGAGCCGCTGATCCGTAAGGGCGTGGACATGGCGATGCGCCTGATGGGCGAGCAGTTCGTCACCGGGGAAACCATTGCCGAAGCGCTGGCGAACGCCCGCAAGCTGGAAGACAAAGGCTTCCGCTACTCCTACGACATGCTGGGTGAAGCGGCGCTGACCGCCGCCGACGCGCAGGCCTACATGGTCTCTTACCAGCAGGCGATCCACGCCATCGGTAAAGCGTCCAACGGTCGCGGTATTTATGAAGGGCCAGGCATCTCTATCAAGCTTTCCGCCCTGCACCCGCGCTACAGCCGCGCGCAGTACGACCGGGTGATGGAAGAACTCTACCCGCGCCTGAAGTCCCTGACCCTGCTGGCGCGCCAGTATGACATCGGCATCAACATCGACGCCGAAGAGGCGGATCGTCTGGAGATCTCCCTCGATCTGCTGGAAAAACTGTGCTTCGAGCCGGAGCTGGCGGGCTGGAACGGGATTGGTTTCGTTATCCAGGCCTACCAGAAACGCTGCCCGTTCGTCATTGACTACCTGATTGACCTGGCCAGCCGCAGCCGTCGCCGCCTGATGATCCGTCTGGTGAAGGGCGCCTACTGGGACAGCGAAATCAAACGCGCCCAGATGGAGGGTCTGGAAGGCTATCCGGTCTATACCCGCAAGGTCTACACCGACGTCTCTTACCTCGCCTGCGCGAAAAAACTGCTCGGCGTGCCGAACCTGATTTATCCGCAGTTCGCCACCCACAACGCCCACACCCTGGCGGCGATCTACAGCCTGGCGGGTCAGAACTACTATCCGGGCCAGTACGAGTTCCAGTGTCTGCACGGCATGGGTGAACCGCTGTACGAGCAGGTGACCGGTAAAGTGGCCGACGGCAAGCTGAACCGTCCGTGCCGTATTTATGCCCCGGTAGGTACTCACGAAACCCTGCTGGCCTACCTGGTGCGTCGTCTGCTGGAGAACGGGGCGAACACCTCCTTCGTTAACCGCATCGCCGATACCACCCTGCCGCTGGACGAACTGGTGGCCGATCCGGTACAGGCCGTAGAGAAGATGGCGGCGCAGGAAGGCCAGATTGGTCTGCCGCATCCGAAGATTGCCCTGCCGCGCGAGCTGTATGGTGCAGGTCGCGTCAACTCGGCGGGTCTGGATCTCGCCAACGAACACCGTCTGGCGTCGCTCTCTTCTGCCCTGCTTAACAGCGCATTGCAGAAGTGGCAGGCCAAACCGATCCTTGAGCAGTCCGTTGAAGACGGTGAAATGCAGCCGGTGATCAACCCGGCAGAGCCGAAGGATATCGTCGGCTACGTGCGCGAAGCCACAGAAGCGGAAGTGGATCAGGCTTTGGAGAGCGCGGTGAACAACGCGCCAATCTGGTTTGCCACCCCGCCGCAGGAGCGTGCCGCCATTCTGGAACGCGCGGCGGTGCTGATGGAAGATCAGATGCAGCAGCTTATCGGCATTCTGGTGCGTGAAGCGGGTAAAACCTTCAGCAACGCCATCGCCGAAGTGCGTGAGGCGGTCGACTTCCTGCACTACTACGCCGGTCAGGTGCGTGATGATTTCGACAACGAAACGCACCGTCCGCTCGGCCCGGTGGTCTGTATCAGCCCGTGGAACTTCCCGCTGGCAATCTTCACCGGCCAGATTGCCGCGGCCCTTGCCGCAGGCAACAGCGTGCTGGCAAAACCGGCAGAGCAGACTCCGCTGATTGCCGCTCAGGGCATCAACATTCTGCTGGAAGCGGGCGTACCGGCGGGCGTGGTGCAGCTGTTGCCGGGGCGCGGTGAAACGGTGGGTGCCAAACTGACCTCCGATAACCGCGTGCGCGGCGTGATGTTTACCGGTTCGACCGAAGTAGCCTCCCTGCTGCAACGCAACATCGCCACCCGTCTGGATGCGCAGGGCCGTCCAACGCCGCTGATCGCTGAAACCGGCGGCATGAACGCCATGATCGTGGACTCCTCCGCGCTCACTGAGCAGGTCGTCGTTGACGTGCTGGCCTCTGCCTTCGACAGCGCGGGTCAACGCTGTTCCGCCCTGCGCGTGCTGTGCTTACAGGATGACGTGGCTGACCACACGCTGAAGATGCTGCGCGGTGCGATGGCGGAATGCCGCATGGGCAACCCGGGCCGTCTCACCACCGATATCGGGCCGGTGATCGACGCGGAAGCCAAAGCCAACATCGAAAACCACATTCAGACCATGCGTGCCAAAGGCCGTCCGGTGTTCCAGGCGGTGCGTGAGAACAGTGAAGATGCCCGCGAGTGGCAGACCGGCACCTTCGTGCCGCCAACGCTGATTGAGCTGGCAAGCTTCGACGAGCTGAAAAAAGAGGTCTTCGGCCCGGTACTGCACGTTGTGCGCTACAACCGTAACAACCTCAACGAGCTGATCGATCAGATCAACGCCTCGGGTTACGGCCTGACGCTCGGCGTGCATACCCGTATCGACGAAACCATTGCCCAGGTGACCGGCAATGCTAAAGTCGGCAACCTGTACGTCAACCGTAATATGGTCGGCGCAGTCGTGGGCGTGCAGCCGTTCGGCGGCGAAGGCCTCTCCGGCACCGGTCCGAAAGCGGGTGGCCCGCTCTACCTGTACCGTCTGCTGGCTAACCGTCCGGAGAACGCCCTGGGCGTGACCCTGGCGCGTCAGGACGCACACTATCCGGTGGATACGCAGGTGAAAACCGTGCTGACCCAGCCGCTGGAGGCGCTGATTAAGTGGGCAGAAAACCGCCCTGAACTGCGTGCAATTGCGCAGCAGTACGGCGAGCTGGCGCAGGCCGGTACCCAGCGCCTGCTGCCGGGTCCAACCGGTGAGCGCAACACCTGGACGCTGATGCCGCGCGAGCGCGTACTGTGCGTGGCCGATAACGAGCAGGACGCGCTGGTGCAGCTGGCTGCCGCAATGGCAACCGGTTGTGAAGTGCTGTGGCCGGAAGATGCGCTGCATCGCGATCTCGCCAAACAGTTGCCAAAAGCGGTCTCGGCCCGCATTCGCTTTGCGAAGGTCGATGCGCTGCTGACCCAGCCGTTTGATGCGGTGATCTACCATGGTGATTCCGACCAGCTGCGCGAACTGTGTGAGCAGGTTGCGGCCCGCAGCGGTGCCATCGTTTCCGTGCAGGGCTTTGCGCGCGGGGAAACCAACCTGCTGCTGGAGCGTCTGTACGTGGAGCGCTCGCTCAGCGTCAACACCGCGGCGGCAGGCGGTAACGCCAGCCTGATGACAATCGGTTAATCGTGTAAACTTTCCCCGGTGACGCTACGCTTACCGGGGCTACAAAATCACCGTAGGCCGGATAAGCGCAGCGCATCCGGCTTTTTTACACGGAGGGAATGATGAAAAGAGTATTTCTCGCAGGCGCAGCACTGCTGCTCAGCGCCAGTGCGCTTGCCGACGAGTGCGACAAAGCGACCACCCAGCTTGAACTGAACACCTGTAGCGCGCAGCAGTACCAGGCCGCCGATAAAAAGCTCAACGAGACCTATCAGGCCGCCATCAAACGTGCGGCTGCGCCTCAGCGCGATCTGCTGAAAAAGGCGCAGCAGGCGTGGATCAGCCTGCGCGACGCGGACTGTGCGTTTATCAGTTCGGGTACGGAAGGCGGGAGCGTTCAGCCAATGATTGTGAACCAGTGTCTGGCGGAAAAAACCGTGGAGCGCGAAGCGTTTCTGGCCACGCTGATGCAGTGTGAAGAGGGCGACTTAAGCTGTCCCCTCCCGCCGGGCTGACGCGGCACTGAACTATTCCCTCTCCCACAGGGCTGAGGGTTCCCCACAAATTAATGCGAACACTGAGCAATCCCCTCGCCCCTCCGGGGAGAGGGTTAGGGTGAGGGG
>NZ_JADCLG010000080.1:0-459 GCF_014982425.1 Enterobacter cloacae complex sp. I1M
GAACAACACTCCATAGGTTAATTAGAGCAGGTGACCTGTCCACCTGTAGCGGTGAACGCAATGCAAAAATGGTAGATACTTCAGAGCTTTTGCGTGTCTTTGGTCCCTTTGAGCAACCGAAGGGTGAACACCATTCTGGACAGGTCTCTGAACAGCGTGATACAGCCTCTGCTGACCAGAGTGAACAGGTGATTCGTCATCTGAAACAGGAGATTGAACACCTGAACACCGTACTTTTGTCCAAGGATTCGCATATTGACAGCCTGAAACAGGCCATGCTCCTTATTGAAAATCACCAGGCAAAATTAACTGAATCCCCGGCGCCATGGTGGAAATTCTGGAAAAAATCCTGACCCGTCATGCTTCAGTTTTCCTCTCCGGCCATCCCGGGGAGTTCCTGAACCTTCCCAAAAATCGTCAGATCTCTGAACGCTCCTCACCACTAAAAATACCCACACC
>NZ_JADCLG010000081.1:0-789 GCF_014982425.1 Enterobacter cloacae complex sp. I1M
CCATGAATAAAAAATATAAATTATTAACAATTACTTTATTTGTGTTTTTCTCAGGCATCCTTGTCACTATCAGTAACATGACTAAAAGTGGCAACATTAACTGTTCTGGAACCTTACAAATGAACTCACCGGGCGATCAAGAGTATCTCTTTAATGGAACCATCAGTGTGGTGATACGACCGGGTACTGAAAGTATTATCAGTATCTTTGGTACTTCGGTATCAGCAAGACAGCCTTCCCCCATCAATACGCATCTCGTTAATCGGGATATAACATTCACGGTCCTGAGCAGAAACAAAAGCGATTTTTACCTGAGTGATATGAAGACAACAGCTCACCCCGGGGACAGCATGACCGAGACAGAGGCCTCTGGGCTGCTTTTCGATATGTTTGATCTGGAAAACAACAGGCTTACCGTTCGAAGATATCTCAATACCTTTGTTTTTGGCGATGTTCCTCTTCCTTTATTTATTTGTGTGAAAAAAAGATAAAATTTTATATCCCTTTAATCGGTTCAAAATGAAATAAGGTGATTTTCGGACGACCATCTTAACGTTGGTGATATGCACATCTCACGGCAGAGTTCAAACCAGAATCCGGTCAACTGGTCCTGCTCCATAACTTTGCGGTACGACGTAACGTATGTCTGAGATGAATACACTGTGCATATCTTACCGTTATTCTCGACCTGTTCACAACAGAACGGATGGCAAACCAGGCGGGGAGACAAACCAAAGTGATTAGGCGTTTAAATAGAACTTCAGATTGCAGCCAAACGAATCCTAAAAG
>NZ_JADCLG010000082.1:0-297 GCF_014982425.1 Enterobacter cloacae complex sp. I1M
TTACTATGCTTAAACCTGCGGGAATCAACGCATTCACGTTCACCAACGGGAACGGGTATATCCTCCGGGTATCCCCTCAGACAATGGAAGGTACTATCCATGAAACACCGCATCGCTCTGCTTCTGGTCCTGACTTCACTTAGCGCCAGCGCCCTAGCCGCCTCTCCCTGCCAGGAAAAAGAGCAGGATATTCAACGAGAGATCAGCTACGCCGAAAAGCATCATAATCAAAGTCGCATTGATGGGCTAAATACCGCGCTACGTCAGGTTCGGGAAAACTGTAGCGACAGTAAACTC
>NZ_JADCLG010000083.1:0-358 GCF_014982425.1 Enterobacter cloacae complex sp. I1M
ATTTAATATTCCGGAAGGATCTTTATGCAGTATTAGACTGCCAAGATACCAGGCATTCTCTTGATGATTTTTTTTATAATGAAGATAGTCTTTCCACAACTTATCCAGTTGTGACTCTCCCCAACAATAGGGGCGCTGGTATTCTGGAATAGCTAAGCTCCCTGTAATTAATTCTCCTTCCGTTGGTGTAATCACCTCGCCAGATAACAGCTGGGCTAAATTACAACTTGCTACCACCACCGACATAAAACATACCTCATAAAAATTATGCTAAAGGCCCCGTGAGAGGCCATACAGTTTTTAAAACCCGCGCATCCCATTAATGAACGTTTCAATCACATCGCGCACACGGTCGTAG
>NZ_JADCLG010000009.1:0-151886 GCF_014982425.1 Enterobacter cloacae complex sp. I1M
CTGGGGATCCCTCAGCCCCGTGGGAGAGGGTTAGGGTGAGGGCATCAGGCCGCACTGATGCCTCCTCCCCCGTCCTCCTCCCCCAATAAATCCCATCATGGTGAGCTATCCTTAATCACCCTGTGGCAAGGTGACGTCAATTTCATCAAAGGGGATTCGTGATGTTAAACGCCTGGCACCTTCCGGTTGCCCCATTTGTTAAGCAAAACAAAGACAACCTTGTGATTACGCTCTGGCTGGCAGGGGAAAATCAGCCTGAACGTGTGACCCTGCGCGCCGAAGTGGATAACGAAGAGACATCGCTGAAAATGCACAAGGTGCGCAGCCAGCCTCAGCCGGGTATTACGGCGTGGCGGGCGAATATCGATTTGCGCAGCGGACAGCCGCGTCGCCGCTACGGCTTCAAGCTGCTGTGGAACAACCGCCAGTTGTGGTTTACCCCGCAGGGCTTCAGCCGTTTCCCTCCGGCCAGGCTGGAGCAGTTTGCCGTGGATCACCCGGATAACGGCCCGCAGTGGGTTAACGATCAGGTCTTTTACCAGATTTTCCCGGACCGCTTTGCGCGCAGTGAAAAGCGCACCGCCGATCAGGACAAGGTTTATTACCATCATGCGGTCGGTCACGACATCATTCTGAAAAAATGGGACGAGCCGCTGACCGCCCAGGCGGGGGGATCGACCTTTTACGGCGGCGATCTCGACGGTATCAGCGAAAAACTGCCATACCTGAAAAAGCTCGGCGTGACGGCGCTGTACCTGAACCCGGTGTTTAAAGCGCCAAGCGTTCACAAATACGATACGCAGGACTACCGCCACGTTGACGAGCAGTTTGGCGGTGACGAGGCGCTGCTGCGGCTGCGCCACAACACGCAAAAAGAGGGTATGCGCCTGATCCTTGATGGCGTGTTCAATCACAGCGGTGATTCTCACGCGTGGTTTGACCGGCATAATCAGTCGATGGGCGGCGCATGCCATAATCCGGACTCACCGCAGCGTGACTGGTACAGTTTTGACGAGAATGGCCGCGCACTGG
Source organism: Enterobacter cloacae complex sp. I1M (assembly GCF_014982425.1). Classification (NCBI taxonomy): domain Bacteria; kingdom Pseudomonadati; phylum Pseudomonadota; class Gammaproteobacteria; order Enterobacterales; family Enterobacteriaceae; genus Enterobacter; species Enterobacter cloacae complex sp. I1M. The sequence continues at coordinate 1,033 of NZ_JADCLG010000009.1, forward strand.
ACTGGCTGGGCTACCCGAGCCTGCCGAAGCTCGATTTCCAGTCGTCAACGCTTGTGAATGAGATCTACGGCGGCGAAGACAGCATCGTGCGCCACTGGCTGAAAGCGCCGTGGAACATGGACGGCTGGCGACTGGACGTGGTGCATATGCTGGGTGAAGCAGGCGGGGCGCGGAATAACCTTCAGCATGTCGCCGCCATTACCCGGTCGGCAAAAGCGGCCCGCTCGGAAGCATTCGTCTTCGGGGAGCACTTTGGCGACGCGCGGCAGTGGTTGCAGGCTGATGCAGAAGACGCGGCGATGAACTATCGCGGCTTCACCTTCCCGCTGTGGGGTTTCCTCGCTAACACCGATATCTCTTACGATCCGCAGCATATTGACGCCGAAACCTGCATGGCGTGGATGGAAAACTATCGCGCTGGCCTGTCGCATCAGCAGCAGCTGCGGATGTTTAACCAGCTCGACAGCCACGATACCGCGCGCTTTAAATCGCTGCTGGGTAAAGATGTGGCGCGTCTGCCGCTGGCGGTGACCTGGCTCTTTACCTGGCCGGGCGTACCCTGCATCTACTATGGCGATGAAGTGGGGCTGGAGGGGAATAACGATCCGTTCTGCCGAAAAACCTTCCCGTGGGAGAGTGAAAAACAGGATCAGGATCTGTTCAGCCTGTACCAGCGTATGGCGACGCTGCGCAGGCAGAGTCAGGCCCTGCGCTACGGGGGCTGTCAGGTGATGTACGCCCACGATAACGTGGTGGTGTTTGTCCGCGTCTATAACCAGCAGCGCGTGCTGGTGGCGATCAACCGGGGCGAGGCGTGTGAAGTGGTGCTGGAAGATTCACCGCTGCTGGCCGGTAAAACGTGGAAGAGCAAAGAGGGGAAAGCGACGTTACAGGAGAACGTGCTCACGCTGCCGGCGATCTCCGCTACGGTCTGGTTCGGCAGCTAAGCGCAGGCAGCATGGTTTTCACCTTTTAGATGGCGCAAATGCAACTACTTGTGTCAATCTTAACGGATCTTTTACGGTGAAGGTGGAAACATGGACGAGCTTTACATCCTTGGCTGTTTGTTCCTGGTTTTTGCGCTGGTCGTGGCCCCCGTGCTTGCGGTGATAGGCTTTAATCGAAGCACGGCGGCGCGGCAGGAGATCGCCCGGCTTCGCCAGCGCATTGAGGCGCTTGAGCAGCACGGTGTAGCTGAGAAAGCGCCGGAGCCGGTGCAGACCGCCGCGCCAGTGGAGACACCAGCGCCGGTGCCAGAGGCCGTTAACGCACCTGTCGATCCCTGGCGTCCCGAACCGCCCGTCACTGAAGCAGAACCTGCGCCTGTCCCGGCGGCAAAACGGCCTTCCGCCTTTGGCGGCATCCTGTCCTCGCTGACGCGCTGGTTTATGCAGGGCAATCCGCTGGCAAAACTGGGGATTGTACTGCTCTTCCTCGGCCTCTCTTTCCTGCTGCGCTATACCGTTGAACATTCACTGTTTCCGCTTGAGCTGCGTCTTGCCGCCACGGCGCTGTTTGCCATGGTTCTGCTGGCCGTTGGATGGCGGCTGCGGCACAGGCAGCGGATCTACGCGCTGATCCTCCAGGGCGGGGCGACCGGCGTGCTTTACCTGACCGTCTTTGGCGCATTCCGGCTGTGGCAGATGCTGCCGATGACGCTGGCGTTTGCGCTGCTGGTGGTGATTTGCGCGGCGAGCGTCGGGCTGGCCGTGCTGCAAAAGGCGCTGAGCCTTGCCATGCTGGCGAGCCTGGGCGGATATCTTGCGCCGCTGCTCCTGTCTACCGGGGGCGGTAGCTTTGTGGCGCTGTTCTCCTTCTATCTTCTGCTCTCCATCGGCATTCTCGTCATCAGCATCTGGCAGCACTGGCGCGAGCTCAACCTGCTCGGGCTGCTCTTCACGTTTGGCGTTGGCGGAGTGTGGGGGCTGAGCGACTACCAGCCTGAAAACTATGTTATCTGTCAGCTGTTCCTGATTGCCAATACGCTTATTTTTGGCGTGTTTAGCGTAGCGCTGTCGCTGCGGGCGCAGGAAAAAGGTAAACAGATTATTGACGGCGTACTGCTGTTTGCCCCGCCGCTGATTGGTTTTGGGATGCAGTACGGCATGACGTCGCACTGGACGTACGGCCCGGCGCTCAGCGCGCTGGGTTATGGTGCGTTTTATCTCTCACTGGCGTTCCTCGCGCTGCGACGTTACCCCTCCATTGGGCGACCACTGATTATGGCGGCGCTGGCGATTGGCGGCGGGTTTGCCACGCTTGCCATTCCGCTGGCGCTTTCGGCGCGCTGGACGGCGATGGCCTGGGCGCTGGAGGGGCTGGGTATCCTCTGGCTGGGCGTGCAACAGCAGCAGCGGCGTATGAGCTATAGCGGGACGGCGCTGCTGGTGCTGGCGCTCGGCAGCGCGATATGGGCGCAGATGGACGGCGTCACCTCCCTGAGCCTGCTGCTTATTTTCGCAGTGCTCAGTCTTTGCTGGGTGGCTGCGGCCTGGCTGTGGCGAAAAATCTCTCTGCCGGGTAGTTGGGCGCTGGTGGTCGGTGGGCTGCTGTTCTGGTTAGTGGCGCAACTGGGTGCGTCGCAACTGATCCTCAAGACAGAATTATCGGTTCTTGCGGGCGTGCTGGCGCTGACGGCGGTGTCGGCCTGGGGATGGCGGCAGGCTGCCGCTCGTCTGGCATGGCGGGAGCTGGATGCCAGCAAATGGCTGCTGTGGCCGGTGATGCTGCTGATGGTGCTTTATCAGGTCTGGCAACAGCAGATCCTGGCAGCCGGCTGGGCAAATCTGGCCTGGGCTATTGCGCTGCCTGCCGCCCTGATGATGCTGCGGCGCGACGAAGATAAACTTCTTCCGCGCATCGCAATGGGGCTGCATCTGTCGCTGTTGTGGATGATTTTACTCGCCATGGCCGCCGAGCTTTACTGGTTTGCCCGCTCCCTGCCATGGGGCATGGCGGCCTGGGGAAGCGGCATTGCGATGGCTGTCGGCGGTGGGGTAATTATGGCGCTCTCCGCGGCCGTACGGCGTCGCGGGTGGCCGTTCCGGGTATGGCCTGCGCTCTACGCCTGCCTTGCCGTGATCCCTGTGGTTGTGGCGCTGGTGGTATTGCTGGTCGTGACTAATTTCCAGGACGGGGTAGTCTATCGACAGACCTGGCTGCCGCTGGTGAACCCACTTGAGGAAGGGGCGGCGTTCGCGCTGCTGGGGCTGGTGGTGTTTTATCGGGCAGTGGATCGCCACTATCCGGCATCGCTTGCGCAGTCCCGACCGTGGCCCGCCGTTGTGCTGATGGCGCTTGGCTTCTGGTGGCTAAACGGCGCGCTGCTGCGCGCGCTGGCGTGGTACGGCGAGGTGGCCTGGAATATGGAGTCGCTGTGGCATTCGCGGCTTATCCAGACCACCTTTGCCCTGTTCTGGATGTTCTGCGCGCTGGTGGTCATGATCCGCGCCACCCGTCAGGCCTCCCGTCAGCAGTGGCTTGCCGGTGCGGTGCTGCTGGGGGTGGTCATGCTCAAACTGATGCTGGTGGACAGCGCGGGCGGTGGCGGCCTGGCGCGTGCTGTCGCGTTTATTGGCGTGGCGATCCTGGTCCTGATTGTGGGCTATTTCTCGCCGCTACCGCCTAAAGCAGGAGAAGAAAAATGAAATGGATGAATGCGGTTGTTTGTGCGGCACTGCTGGCCGTGGCCGGTCCGGCATTCAGCGAGGGCGCGCCGGTGGAATCCCCGCGGGATTATGCTTATGGCCTGTCCCTTGATACCTCTGCCTCTTCGCCGTGGTATCGGGTCATGCTGCCGCTGGCGGTTTATCAGCAGAGCACATCGCCCGATCTGCGCGACGTGCGCGTGTTTAATCAGTCGGGCGAGCCGGTACCGTTCAGCCTGGTTACCACGACGCGTCCGCAGCCGGCACCGACCACCACGGCGCTGCGCCTCTTTGCGCTTAACGCCTCGACGGGCGGGGAAGAGGGCAGTGGCGATAAAATTATGTTACGTGCCAGAAACGGCGTGGAGATTGTGCTGGAAGGGCAACACGCGGCGGCTGCCGGACAGCATTATCTGCTGACCCTGCCGGAAAACGCGACGGAGGTTCCGCTCTCTCAGCTCCAGCTTTTCTGGGACACGCCGCAGGGCTCGTGGCAGGGGACGGCATCGGTCTATTACAGCGAGGATCTGAAAAACTGGTATACCCTGCGCGAAGAGATGCCCCTGCTGGACGTGATGAGTGGACAGGATCGCCTGAAGCTCGACCGCATCGATACCGATCTGGTGTTATCTCCTGAGGCGAATCGCTATCTGCTGCTGGTGCTGAACACGGGGCGTTCAGCCCTGATGTTAACCGGCGTCAACGCGATTAACGCTCCTGCGCAGCCGGAATCAGAGCACATTAGCCTGGCGGGAGAGGGGGAGCTGCTATCCGATAGCGAAGCCGTGTGGCGCTGGAAACATCCGCAGCCTCTGAGTGCGATCGCCTTCATGCTGAATGGCGACGGCGTTCTCCCGGCAGAAATAGCCTGGCGGGGAGCGGACAAGGATCGGTGGCATACGCTGAAAAAAGAGGTGATCTACCAGCTCGGCGGCAAAACGTCTGAACCTGTTCCGCTCCCGGGCGGGCTGGTCGAGGCGGTAAAAATCAAGACCTACAATGCGCGTTTGCCAGAGAACCTGCCGGGCGTGATCGGGCAACGCGTGCGCTATGATCTGGTGTTCAACGCGCAGGGGAAGGGGCCGTATCTGCTTGCGTGGGGGAACGGGGCTGCGAAACCGGCAAGCGTGGAGACGGATATGCTGATCCCGACCGAACTGCGTAAAACCTACGATCTGGCAGCTCTGCCGATGGCGGATACGCTGGAACCTGTCCCGCTGGGTGGCGAGGCGCGTTTAACCGCGACGTCTGCGGCTGAGCAGGAAAGCAGAATGAAAACGCTGATGGTCTGGGGCGTACTGATCGTCGGGGTGATGGTGCTTGCGGGTATGGCATGGCGCATCTGGCGCGAGGTAAAAAAAGACGGCGCAGCATAAGCCATAAAAAAACCCGCGTAGTCGCGGGTTTTTTTCGTAAACCGTGCCGATTACAGGCTGGATACGTTCTCAGACAGGTATTTAGCTACGCCGTCTGGGGAAGCCGCCATACCTTCTTTACCTTTTTCCCACTGAGCCGGGCACACTTCACCGTGCTCTTCGTGGAACTGGAGCGCGTCAACCATGCGCAGCATTTCGTCAATGTTACGACCCAGCGGCAGATCGTTCACAACCTGGTGACGAACGATGCCGTTCGCGTCGATCAGGAAAGAACCACGCAGCGCAACGCCAGCGTCCGGATGTTCGATACCGTAAGCCTGCTGGATTTCACGTTTGATGTCCGCAACCATCGCGTATTTCACCGCACCGATGCCGCCGTTTTCGACAGGGGTGTTACGCCATGCGTTGTGTACAAATTCAGAGTCGAAGGAGACGCCAACCACTTCCACGCCACGCTTCTGGAATTCTTCGTAACGTTTGTCGAACGCGATCAGCTCAGACGGGCAAACGAAAGTGAAGTCCATTGGCCAGAAGAACAGAACGGTCGCTTTACCGTTGGTGTGCTGTTTGAAGTTGAAGTTTTCAACGATTTCACCGTTGCCCAGAACGGCGGCAGCTGTAAAATCCGGAGCCGGACGAGTTACCAGAACCATATGATTCTCCTGTAGATACTAAGGTTATTTGGAACGCAACGCGGGCCAGTATAGAGGCAGCGCGGGAATAAGACAAAGAGGTGGTAACAATCGTTCCACCAGCTTTTACCTATCAATCGAACCGGCATCACAGTTCTTTATTTTTCGCCTGCGCCATCATGCGCGGGTAGAACTGCCAGAAGCGCGTTTCCAGCGCGTCATAATGTTTGTCCAGGTCGTGCCAGGAGTCGCGCAGCGCGTCCAGACGCGGTCGACGGCTGGCCATGCCGTTGAGCACGTTCTGAATGAAATCCATCTCGCGGTAACGCTCCAGCCAGCGTTCAGACCACAGATAGTTATTCAGATTCACAAAGCGCGGTGGGGAGTCCGGCAAAATGATCGACACCTGCGCGTGGGCGTAGCGCACAAACTCAGGCAGCGACATATCAGGCGACAGCTGGGACCAGTGGCGCGACAGGAAATGATCCCACATGACGTCGAGCGTGATCGGCGCCACGCGTCGCGTTTCGGGGCGGAACCAGGCTTTGGCTTCCGTCACTTCCGGCAGGTTATCGGTCAGCACGTCGATGCGGCGGTGCATAAAAATCCCGTCGATAACCTCGGGGGAATAATCTTCCGCGGGGTTGCCGCGTACGAAATCGGCCAGCAAATTGCCGGAGAGGGAGCTGTCCGCGAGGTGAGCGAGATGCAGGTGAGCGAGAAAATTCATGCGTTTTATTCGTCCGGTGGCGGCTAGTTGTTGCAGCAAAAGGGTGTGAGCACTAGACTATGCCGCCTGTTTTTAAGTCACGAGTATACGTCATGCGCGTCGCCGATTTCTCCTTTGAACTACCTGAATCCCTGATTGCTCACTACCCCATGCCTGAGCGTAGCAGCTGTCGCTTGCTGTCACTGGACGGGCCAACGGGCGCGCTGACGCACGGTACTTTCACCGATCTGCTCGACAAGCTCAACCCTGGCGATCTGCTGGTCTTTAACAATACCCGCGTGATCCCAGCGCGTCTGTTTGGCCGTAAAGCCAGCGGCGGCAAGATTGAGGTGCTGGTCGAACGTATGCTCGATGATAAACGTATTCTGGCACATATTCGCGCATCCAAAGCGCCGAAGCCGGGCGCTGAACTGCTGCTGGGTGATGACGAGAGCATCAAAGCGACCATGACCGCGCGTCACGACGCGCTGTTCGAGGTGGAGTTCAACGACGAGCGCACAGTGCTTGATATCCTCAACGCCATCGGCCACATGCCGCTGCCGCCGTACATTGAACGCCCGGATGAAGAAGCCGACCGCGAGCTGTATCAGACCGTCTACAGCCAGAAGCCTGGCGCAGTGGCGGCGCCAACGGCGGGCCTGCACTTTGATGAACCGCTGCTGGAAAAGTTGCGCGCCAAGGGTATTGAGATGGCCTTCGTGACGCTGCACGTCGGCGCGGGGACGTTCCAGCCGGTGCGCGTGGACAGCATCGAAGACCACATCATGCACTCTGAGTATGCCGAAGTGCCGCAGGAGGTGGTTGATGCGGTGCTGGCGGCGAAAGCGCGCGGTAGCCGCGTCGTGGCCGTCGGTACAACGTCGGTACGTTCCCTTGAGAGCGCTGCGCAGGCCGCGAAAAAAGAGCTGATTGAGCCCTTCTTTGGCGATACGCAGATCTTTATCTACCCGGGCTATCAGTACAAAGTCATTGATGCGCTGGTGACCAACTTCCATCTGCCTGAATCGACGCTGATTATGCTGGTCTCCGCGTTTGCGGGGTATCAGCATACGATGAACGCCTACAAGTCTGCGGTAGAACAAAAATATCGCTTTTTTAGCTACGGTGACGCGATGTTTATCACGTACAATCCGCAGGCTTTGAATGAGCGTGTCGGGGAATAAGTCCGCGGCACCGTGTTACAACGTTGGACTGTTTTTCTGACGTCGGAGAAAAAATGAAATTTGAACTCGATACCACCGATGGCCGCGCGCGTCGCGGTCGCCTAGTGTTTGATCGCGGCGTGGTAGAAACCCCCGCGTTTATGCCTGTGGGCACGTACGGCACCGTAAAAGGAATGACGCCGGAAGAAGTTGAAGCCACTGGCGCACAGATTATTCTCGGCAACACCTTCCACCTGTGGCTGCGTCCAGGCCAGGAGATCATGAAGCTCCACGGCGATCTGCACGACTTCATGCAGTGGAAAGGCCCCATCCTCACCGACTCCGGCGGTTTCCAGGTCTTCAGCCTGGGCGATATCCGTAAGATCACCGAGCAGGGCGTACACTTCCGTAACCCGATCAACGGCGATCCAATCTTCCTCGATCCGGAAAAGTCTATGGAGATTCAGTACGATCTCGGCTCCGATATCGTGATGATCTTCGACGAATGTACGCCATACCCGGCGGACTGGGACTATGCCAAACGTTCCATGGAGATGTCCCTGCGTTGGGCGAAGCGTAGCCGCGACCGTTTTGACGCCCTGCAAAACAAAAATGCGCTGTTCGGCATTATCCAGGGCAGCGTTTACGAAGATTTACGCGATATCTCGGTTAAAGGTCTGGTAGAGATAGGCTTTGATGGCTACGCTGTCGGCGGTTTGGCTGTGGGTGAGCCGAAGGAAGATATGCACCGTATTCTGGAGCATGTCTGCCCGCAAATCCCGGCGGATAAACCACGATACCTGATGGGTGTGGGTAAACCAGAAGATCTGGTGGAAGGCGTACGTCGCGGCATTGATATGTTCGACTGCGTTATGCCAACCCGAAACGCGCGTAACGGTCATCTGTTCGTTACCGATGGCGTGGTGAAAATCCGTAACGCGAAGCATAAGAGTGACACCAGCCCGCTCGATTCCGAGTGCGATTGCTATACCTGTCGCAATTATTCTCGCGCGTATCTGCATCATCTCGATCGTTGCAACGAGATTTTGGGGGCGCGTCTCAATACCATTCATAATCTTCGTTATTATCAGCGCTTAATGGCTGGTTTACGTAAGGCTATCGAAGAGGGTAAATTAGAGAGCTTCGTGACCGATTTCTACCAACGTCAGGGGCGGGATGTTCCACCGTTGAACGTTGATTAATTTTAATAATGAGGGAATTTGAATGAGCTTTTTTATTTCTGATGCGGTAGCAGCAACGGGTGCACCAGCGCAGGGCAGCCCGATGTCTCTGATTCTGATGCTGGTTGTGTTCGGTCTGATCTTCTACTTCATGATCCTGCGTCCACAGCAGAAGCGTACTAAAGAGCACAAAAACCTGATGAACTCCATCGCGAAGGGCGATGAAGTCCTGACCAATGGTGGCCTGGTGGGTCGCGTAACCAAAGTAGCGGAAAACGGCTACATTGCTATCGCCCTGAACGACACCACTGAAGTGGTTATCAAACGTGACTTCGTAGCTGCCGTTCTGCCGAAAGGCACCATGAAGGCGCTGTAATCCCAACTTTTCCCAAAGGGAACTGCCGTGTTAAACCGTTATCCTTTGTGGAAGTACATCATGCTGGTCGTCGTGATTATCGTCGGCCTGCTGTACGCGCTTCCCAACCTGTATGGTGAGGATCCGGCCGTTCAAATCACTGGCGCGCGCGGTGTCGCCGCCAGTGAGCAAACGCTGATCCAGGTCCAGAAAACGTTACAAGAAGAAAAAATTACCGCTAAGTCTGTGGCACTGGAAGAGGGCGCAATTCTTGCTCGCTTCGACACCACCGACACGCAGCTCCGCGCACGTGAAGCGCTGATGGGCGTGCTGGGTGATAAATATGTCGTGGCGCTTAACCTTGCTCCTGCAACCCCACGCTGGCTGGCTGCGCTGAACGCAGAGCCAATGAAACTGGGTCTTGACCTGCGTGGCGGCGTTCACTTCCTGATGGAAGTGGATATGGATACCGCGCTCGGCAAGCTACAGGAACAGAATATCGACAGCCTGCGCAGCGATCTGCGCGATAAAGGCATTCCGTACACCACCGTACGTAAAGAAGATAACTACGGCATGAGCATCACGTTCCGCGACAGCGCGGCACGCGATCAGGCTGTGACCTATCTGTCTCAGCGTCACCGCGATCTGGTGATCACCTCTCAGGGCAGCAACCAGCTGCGTGCGGTAATGACCGACGCGCGTCTGAGTGAAGCACGTGAGTACGCCGTTCAGCAGAACATTAACATTCTGCGTAACCGTGTAAACCAGCTGGGCGTGGCTGAGCCACTGGTACAGCGTCAGGGTGCTGACCGTATCGTGGTCGAACTGCCAGGTATCCAGGATACCGCCCGGGCGAAAGAGATTCTGGGCGCGACGGCGACTCTGGAGTTCCGTCTGGTTAACGCCAACGTTGACCAGGCTGCTGCGGCTTCAGGCCGTGTGCCGGGCGATTCCGAAGTGAAACAGACCCGCGAAGGCCAGCCGGTTGTGCTGTACAAACGCGTGATCCTGACCGGTGACCATATCACCGACTCCACTTCAAGCCAGGATGAGTACAACCAGCCGCAGGTTAACATCTCGCTGGACAGCGCAGGTGGCAACATCATGTCTAACTTCACCAAGGACAACATCGGCAAGCCGATGGCGACCCTGTTCGTGGAGTACAAAGACAGCGGTAAGAAAGACGCCAATGGCCGTGCCGTGTTGGTGAAAGAGGAAGAGGTGATTAACATCGCCAACATCCAGTCTCGTCTGGGTAACAGCTTCCGTATTACCGGTATCAGCAACCCGAACGAAGCGCGTCAGCTCTCTCTGCTGCTGCGTGCCGGTGCGCTGATTGCGCCAATTCAGATTGTTGAAGAGCGTACCATCGGTCCAACCCTGGGTATGCAGAACATCAAGCAGGGTCTGGAAGCATGTCTGGCCGGTCTGGCGGTGTCCATCATCTTCATGATCTTCTTCTATAAGAAGTTCGGCCTGATTGCGACCTCCGCGCTGATTGCCAACCTGGTGCTGATCATCGGTATCATGTCCCTGCTGCCGGGGGCGACGCTAACCATGCCGGGTATCGCGGGTATCGTTCTAACCCTTGCGGTGGCGGTCGACGCCAACGTACTGATAAACGAACGTATTAAAGAAGAGCTGAGCAACGGTCGTTCTGTACAGCAGGCGATTGAAGAAGGCTACAAAGGGGCGTTCAGCTCCATCTTCGATGCGAACGTAACAACACTGATTAAGGTTCTTATCCTGTATGCAGTGGGTACTGGCGCGATCAAAGGCTTTGCGATTACTACCGGTATCGGTGTCGCAACGTCGATGTTTACCGCTATTGTCGGCACCCGTGCCATCGTGAACCTGCTGTACGGCGGCAAGCGCGTCAAAAAGCTGTCTATCTGAGGAGTGCGTTGTGGCACAGGAATATACTGTTGAACAATTGAACCACGGCCGTAAAGTCTGGGACTTTATGCGCTGGGACTACTGGGCCTTCGGCATTTCAGGTTTTCTGCTGATCTTGTCCATCGTCATTATGGGCGTGAAAGGCTTTAACTGGGGTCTGGATTTCACCGGTGGTACGGTGATCGAAATTACCCTGGAAAAACCGGTCGATATGGACCAGATGCGTGAGTCTCTGCAAAAAGCGGGCTTTGAAGAGCCGCTGCTACAGAACTTCGGCAGCAGCCGCGACATCATGGTGCGTATGCCGCCGGTACACGATGCCAACGGCAGCCAGGAGCTGGGCAGCAAGGTCGTTCAGGTTATTAACGAAACGACCAGCCAGGATGCAACGGTTAAGCGTATTGAGTTTGTCGGCCCGAGCGTTGGTGCTGACCTGGCACAGACCGGTGCGATGGCGCTGCTGGTGGCGCTGATCTCGATTCTGATTTACGTCGGTTTCCGCTTTGAGTGGCGACTGGCGGCAGGCGTGGTTATCGCTCTGGCGCACGACGTGGTGATCACCATGGGCATACTGTCTCTTTTCCACATTGAGATTGACCTGACGATTGTGGCATCCCTGATGTCCGTTATCGGTTACTCACTGAACGACAGTATCGTGGTATCTGACCGTATTCGTGAAAACTTCCGTAAGATCCGTCGCGGCACGCCGTACGAAATCTTTAACGTGTCGTTGACCCAGACGCTGCACCGTACGTTGATCACCTCCGGCACCACCCTGATGGTGATCCTGATGCTGTTCCTGTTCGGTGGCCCGGTGCTGGAAGGCTTCTCGCTGACCATGCTGATCGGTGTGTCAATCGGTACGGCCTCGTCTATCTACGTCGCGTCCGCGCTGGCGCTGAAGCTGGGCATGAAGCGCGAGCATCTGATCCAGCAGAAAGTCGAGAAAGAAGGGGCGGATCAGCCGTCCATTCTGCCGTAAGAGTCTTATGCGGTATCGAAATCCCGGCCTGCTGGCCGGGATTTTTTTTGTCTACTCCTGACAGTATGCATACCGCTGCTTCCGGCTCGACAGGTACCTCAATATTGTGCAGACGGAGAGACGCTTTAGCGAAAGTGCGGACAGAGCTCTGGCAGATTTTTTGCGGAAGGTGAAGCAGTAAAAAGCCGGGTGGCGTCTACGCCTTACCCGGCCTACATTCGGATCGTAGGCCCGGCAAGCGCAGCGCCACCGGGCGAAGTCCGCACAGGTTAGAAGTTGTAACCCACGACCAGGTAACCACCCCAACCGGTAGAGCGAACGCTGAAGTCGCCGTTGCCGAAGTTCAGGCTGGCGTCGTCGTTCCACTGGCCACCGTTGTGCCAGTAACGCGCAACAACAGAGTAGTGCCAGTGATCGTAGTTCAGCGCCAGAATGTGGCTGGAGGCGATGGAGTTACTGGTACGAGCATGCTTCCCGTTGTTGTCATAGAAGTTATCGTCGCCCAGGTCTGAACCCCAGTCAAAGTTAGTGAAGCCGATATAGCTCAGGTTACCGCCCCACAGCTGAGTGATTGGCACAAAGTATTTCACTTTGAAACGGTAGCCATCCCACTCGTTCTCATTTGATGCGCCATAGTTCTGCCACTGGTATTTCGCATACACGTTCAGTGACAGGCTCATTGGCAGGCCGGTTTCGATGTCAGTACCCAGACCCATATACCAGGTGCTCTGTTCCTGAGAATCGTTGCGACCCATGTCATAGATGTAGTTGTTCGCGAAGTACCACTCTTTGAACGGACCAAACGCCAGGCTGGTGCCGGTCAGTTTGTCAATAGAGAAACGCGGTTCGATTTCCATGAACAGCGGGGAGCCATTGTTCCAGATACCTTTCGCATCGGAGTTACCGCCGAAGAATACCGGCAGATCGACGTAGCCGTAGAAATCAAACCAGTCTTTCTTGGCAAACGCTTCGTATTCCAGGTAGGTATCGTTGCGGATCTGCGGCCCGAAACGGGTGTGGTAGCTGCCTACCACGTTAACGCTCTGGTGCCACCAGTCGGAGAGATATTGTGGTTTGTCGTTTTCCGCTGCGTTAACAGTGAAAGAGGAGGACAGTGCCAGCACGGCGCCAGCTGCGAGTAATGTTTTTTTCATAATCATGCCACTGATTGAAATTCCCTTCCGGGAGTGAAAAATGCGCGAATTGCGTTTCTAAATATTTCGTGTTTCTGCGGAGCCTATTATAGGAATCCTTGCTCACAAAAATATGTGTTGTTTCACATATCTCTCACATACGTAATCGATTGCGTTCACGTTTGCGTACTTTAAACGGCCGGGATTGTAGCGGCAATCATTTATGTTGCCAATCCATACGAAATGTAAATGTTAGCGGAGTGACATTTCACTCCGCTAAAAGGGCGGGTTATTGCGCGGCAGGTTGAATGTCGTGAATGCGGATAAAGCCCAACTGTTCTGGCGTCAGTCCGCTCAGCTGGAGCGGGATATCAACATCGCTCGGTGCCAGCGTGCTGGCGGGGGCGGTGAAGAGCTGATTCTTCACATTCACCTCCTGATAGCTCTCCGTGGTGCCCTGAATCTGGCCCCACTCTACGGTGCCGCTGAAGGCGGGAAGCGGATCGTTGGATTCACCCTGAATGCGTAATGTTGCGCGCGTACCATCGGCATTCGCTGCAACATTCACCAGAGACATCCTTAGCGTGCCAATCTGGCTGTTCAGACGCGCGGGCGTGTTTGCGCCCGGCAATAAATAAACGCCATTGCTGGATTTGGCATTCAGCGCGTTCTGCTGGGTGATCTTCACGGTTTCTTTATTAAGTTTGTCCATCGCCACATTGAGCGTATTCACGCTTTGTTTCATCTCGCGAACTTCACTTTGCTGTGCGCAGGCGCTGAGCGTGAACAGGCTCCCAACCAGCACTATTTTCAGGTAACGTCTTGTCATTGCGTTTAATTCCTTGAAATCACACATTGCTGCAATGGTAGACAGGATAGTGGCGTCAGGCATAGATCCTTTGTCTCAAAAAGCTCTTCCTTTGTTGTCGGGCCAGTTCAGGGTAAAATAGAAATCAGTTAACCAGATAACAGGGACATCGTATGCATTGCCCATTTTGCTCCGCTGTGGATACCAAAGTCATCGACTCACGTCTTGTAGGCGAAGGGTCTTCCGTGCGTCGTCGTCGGCAGTGTCTGGTGTGCAACGAGCGTTTTACCACCTTCGAGGTGGCAGAGCTGGTAATGCCGCGCGTGGTAAAAAGTAACGATGTGCGCGAACCGTTCAATGAAGAAAAACTGCGTAGCGGGATGCTCAAGGCGCTGGAAAAACGGCCCGTCAGCTCCGATGACGTCGAAATGGCGTTAAATCATATTAAATCTTATCTGCGGGGGCTAGGTGAGCGCGAAGTGCCGAGCAAAATGATCGGTAACCTGGTGATGGAACAGCTGAAAAAGCTCGATAAAGTCGCCTATATTCGCTTCGCCTCCGTTTACCGCAGCTTCGAAGACATTAAAGAGTTTGGCGAAGAGATCGCCCGCTTACAGGATTAAGCCTATGCAGGACGAGATGTACATGGCGAGAGCCATGAAGCTGGCACAGCGCGGTCGGTTTACCACTCACCCTAACCCTAATGTCGGGTGCGTCATTGTTAAAGATGGCGAGATCGTGGGTGAAGGTTTTCACTACCGCGCAGGCGAGCCGCACGCTGAAGTGCATGCCCTGCGCATGGCGGGGGAGAGGGCGCGTGGCGCGACGGCCTACGTAACGCTGGAGCCATGCAGTCATCACGGGCGCACGCCTCCGTGCTGCGAAGCACTGATTGCGGCGGGAGTCTCGCGTGTTGTCGCCGCCATGCAGGATCCTAACCCGCAGGTGGCGGGCCGCGGGCTGTATCGTCTGCAACAGGAAGGGATCGACGTCAGTCACGGCCTGATGATGCAGGATGCCGAAGCCATCAACAAAGGCTTCCTGAAGCGTATGCGCACCGGTTTCCCGTTTATCCAGCTTAAGCTTGGCGCGTCACTGGATGGCCGCACGGCGATGGCGAACGGCGAGAGCCAGTGGATCACCTCGCCACAGGCAAGGCGCGATGTGCAACGTCTGCGTGCGCAAAGCCATGCTATTCTCACCAGCAGTGAAACGGTGCTGGCTGACGATCCGGTCCTGACCGTGCGCTGGGATGAGCTGAATGCCGATATCCAGGCGCTCTATCCGCAGGAGAACCTGCGTCAGCCGCTGCGCATTATTATTGATAGCCAGAACCGCGTGACGCCGGAACACCGCATCGTGCAGCAGCCGGGGGAAACCTGGATTGCCCGCACCAAAGAAGATACGCGCGAATGGCCGCAAGGCGTGCGCAGTATTATGGTGCCGGAACACAACGGGCATCTCGATCTGGTGGTGCTGATGATGCTGCTGGGTAAACAGCAGGTCAACAGCATCTGGGTTGAAGCCGGTCCGACGCTCGCCGGCGCGCTGCTCCAGGCAGGGCTGGTGGATGAGCTTCTGGTCTACGTTGCGCCTAAACTGTTAGGTAACGACGCGCGCGGCCTGTTTGTGCTGCCCGGCCTTGAAAAATTGGCCGATGCGCCGCAACTCTCATTCAGCGAGATTCGTCCGGTAGGCCCGGATGTCTGCCTCCATTTAACGACAGCGTAATTGCTCCTGAAATAGGGAAGCAGTGCGCAAAGTATTATGATAAAATCCGCCCCCCTGCGGGGCCAAATGAACCCGTAAAGGAAGAGTATGAACATTATTGAAGCTGCTGTAGCTACCCCGGACGCTCGCGTCGCCATCACCATTGCGCGTTTCAACAACTTCATCAACGACAGCCTGCTGGAAGGTGCGGTTGACGCCCTGAAACGTATCGGCCAGGTTAAAGATGACAACATTACCGTCGTTTGGGTACCAGGTGCTTACGAACTGCCACTGGCAGCGGGCGCGCTGGCGAAAACCGGTAAATACGACGCGGTGATTGCACTGGGTACTGTTATTCGTGGCGGCACTGCGCACTTCGAATACGTTGCGGGCGGTGCAAGCAATGGTCTGGCGCACGTTGCACAGGATGCTGAAATTCCTGTCGCGTTCGGCGTGCTGACCACCGAAAGTATTGAACAAGCCATCGAACGTGCTGGCACTAAAGCCGGTAACAAAGGTGCAGAAGCTGCACTGACCGCGCTTGAAATGATCAATGTATTGAAAGCCATCAAGGCCTGATTTTTTTGTAAGGGGAATTCCGTGAAACCTGCTGCTCGTCGCCGCGCCCGTGAATGTGCCGTCCAGGCACTTTACTCCTGGCAGTTGTCCCAGAACGACATCGCTGATGTTGAATACCAGTTCCTGTCAGAACAGGACGTGAAAGACGTTGACGTTCTGTACTTCCGTGAACTGCTGTCGGGAGTGGCGACTAATAGCGCGTATCTCGATGGTCTGATGAAGCCATACCTGTCCCGTCTGCTCGAAGAGCTGGGCCAGGTCGAAAAAGCAGTGTTGCGTATCGCGCTGTTTGAGCTGTCTAAACGTGATGATGTGCCGTACAAAGTGGCCATCAACGAAGCGATCGAACTGGCAAAAACCTTCGGCGCTGAAGACAGCCACAAGTTTGTAAACGGCGTGCTGGATAAAGCCGCACCTGCGATCCGTCCCCACAAAAAGTGATCCGCAAACCGGAGTCTTGCATTGCCTTTTGGCAGTGCGGCTCCGGTTTTTTCTTTTATTTGCTGAGGCATAACGTATGGCATGCGGCGAATTCTCCCTGATTGCCCGTTATTTCGACCGTGTCAGAACCTCTCGTCTTGATGTTGAAACCGGCATTGGCGATGACTGCGCACTTCTCAATATTCCCGAAAAACAGACGCTGGCAATCAGCACCGACACCTTAGTATGTGGGCGTCACTTCCTGCCCGATATCGATCCTGCCGACCTGGCGTATAAGGCGCTGGCGGTAAACGTTAGCGATCTGGCGGCAATGGGCGCCGACCCGGCCTGGCTGACGCTGGCTCTGACCCTGCCGGAGGTGGATGAAGCCTGGCTTGAAGCCTTCAGCGATGCCCTGTTTGAACAGCTGAATTATTACGATATGCAGCTGATTGGCGGTGATACCACCGCCGGGCCGCTGTCGATGACCCTGGCAATCCACGGCTATGTGCCAGCGGGGCGCGCGCTGAAGCGTTCGGGCGCAAAACCGGGCGACTGGATCTACGTGACCGGTACGCCGGGGGATAGCGCGGCCGGGCTGGCGATCCTTCAGAACCGTTTAGCAGTTGAAGATGCTGACGATGCGGCGTACCTGGTGAAGCGCCACCTGCGGCCCACACCGCGTATTTTGCACGGTCAGGCGCTGCGCGAGCGGGCCAGTTCTGCTATCGATCTCTCTGACGGGCTGATCTCCGATCTCGGCCATATCCTGAAGGCCAGTGGCGTGGGCGCACGGATCGATCTGGATCTGTTCCCACTGTCAGAGCCGTTGCGTCGCCATGCCGAGCCTGAACAGGCGCTGCGCTGGGCACTATCCGGTGGAGAAGATTATGAGCTGTGCTTTACCGTTCCCGAGCTGAATCGCGGGACGCTGGATGTGGCGTTAGCGCATCTGGGGGCGAAATTTACCTGCATCGGGCAGGTGATGCCGGAAAGTGAAGGGCTGCTGTTTGTCCGCGACGGCGCCCCGGTTACGCTTGACTGGAAAGGGTACGATCACTTCGCGTAATTTTGTGCGCTCTGTATTGCCGGGTGGCGCTGCGCTTACCCGGCCTACGGATTTTGTTCCCTGAATTGTTTATTTAAACCCTACCACCGGATGTTGCTGATACGGCGTCTCCAGCTCGGCAATCTGCTCCGGCGTCAACGATAAGTCCACCGCACTCAACAACTCGTCCAGCTGTTCTTCCCGCGATGTGCCCACAATCGGCGCGGCGACACCGCGCTTGCTCAGCAGCCACGCCAGCGCTACCTGCGCGCGCGTTGCACCGATATCGTCGGCGAGCCCGGCTAATCGTTCGGCAATTAACGCATCGATGGCTTCTGTATCGTCATACAGATTTTTACCTACTTCATCCGATACCAGCCGGGCGGTAGTTTCACCCCACGGACGGGTTAACCTTCCGCGCGCCAGCGGGCTCCACGGGATCACCGCCACGCCTTCCTGGTAGCAGAGCGGCAGCATCTCGCGTTCTTCTTCCCGGTAGATCAGGTTGTAGTGATCCTGCATAGTGACAAAGCGCGCCCAGCCGTTCTGCGCCTGGAGATCGAGCGCCTGAGCAAACTGTGAGGCATGCATGGACGATGCGCCGATGTAGCGCGCTTTACCGGCTTTCACGACGTCGTTCAACGCTTCAAGCGTCTCTTCGATCGGCGTGTTGTAATCCCAGCGGTGAATTTGCAGCAGGTCGACGTAATCCATGTTCAGGCGTCTGAGGCTGTCATCAATGGAGCGCAGGATCTGTGCGCGAGAAAGGCCTTCCGCCAGATCGCCTGACGGGTAATACACCTTGGTGGCGACCACAATCTCATCCCGACGGGCAAAATCTCGCAGGGCGCGGCCCACAATCTCTTCGCTGCTGCCATCGGAGTAGCTGTTGGCGGTATCGAAGAAGTTGATGCCGCCGTCAATGGCGCGCTTAATGATAGGGCGGCTGCTCTCTTCCGGCAGCGTCCAGGCGTGATTTCCCCGGTCAGGCTCGCCAAACGTCATGCAGCCCAGGCAAAGCCGGGACACCTTGAGGTCTGTTTTTCCTAATGTCGTGTATTGCATGGTTCCGCTCCTGCTGTTTAAACAATACGTTTAAGCATAGCAGGAGCAGAAAAGGGGAGGGATCAGGCCAGCCAGGTGCGGATTTTAGCTTCGATACCGACGGCGTCCAGGCCAATGTCGGCGCGCGCCTCGTCCTGAGTGCCTTGCGGGATGAAGTGGTCCGGCAGGCCGAGATTAAGCACCGGAACGACTTTACGGTTCGCCATCAGCACTTCGTTCACGCCGCTACCCGCGCCACCCATGATGGCGTTCTCTTCCAGCGTGACCAGCACCTCATGGCTTTCCGCCATGCTCAGAATCAGAGATTCATCGAGCGGCTTCACAAATCGCATATCGACGAGCGTCGCATTCAGGGTTTCAGCGACTTTTGCCGCTTCCGGCATCAGCGTACCAAAGTTCAGGATCGCCACTTTTTCACCGCGACGTTTCACCAGACCTTTACCGATGTCCAGTTTTTCCAGCGGCCGTAATTCAACGCCAAGGGCATTGCCGCGTGGATAACGTACCGCACAGGGACCGTCCTGATAGTGGTAACCGGTATACAGCATCTGACGACACTCGTTTTCGTCGCTTGGCGTCATGATCACCATGTCCGGGATGCAGCGCAGGAAGGAGAGGTCAAATGCGCCCTGGTGCGTCTGGCCGTCAGCCCCCACGATGCCCGCACGGTCGATAGCAAACAGCACCGGCAGCTTCTGGATGGCAACGTCATGGATCACTTGATCGTAGGCGCGTTGCAGGAAGGTAGAGTAAATCGCTACCACCGGCTTGTAGCCGCCAATCGCCAGGCCCGCTGCGAAGGTCACCGCGTGCTGCTCGGCAATGGCGACGTCGAAATACTGGTCCGGGTATTTTTTGGAAAATTCCACCATGCCGGAGCCTTCACGCATGGCAGGCGTCACCGCCATCAGCGTGTTGTCTTTCGCCGCCGTTTCGCACAGCCAGTCGCCAAAGATTTTTGAGTAGCTCGGCATTCCGCCGCTGCTTTTCGGCAGACAACCGCTGGTATGGTCGAACTTGGGCACCGCGTGGAAGGTGATCGGATCTTTTTCCGCCGGTTCGTAACCACGCCCTTTTTTAGTCATGATATGCAGGAACTGCGGGCCTTTCAGGTCGCGCATGTTTTTAAGCGTCGTCACCAGACCTAACACATCGTGGCCGTCCACCGGGCCAATATAGTTAAAGCCCAGCTCTTCAAACAGCGTACCCGGCACGACCATGCCTTTGATATGTTCTTCGGTACGCTTAAGCAGCTCTTTGATCGGCGGTACGCCGGAGAAGACTTTTTTCCCGCCTTCGCGCAGTGAGGAGTAAAGCTTACCGGACAGCAGCTGCGCCAGATGGTTATTCAGCGCGCCGACGTTCTCGGAGATCGACATTTCGTTATCGTTGAGGATCACCAGCATGTCCGGTTTGATATCGCCCGCGTGGTTCATGGCCTCAAAAGCCATCCCGGCGGTGATCGCCCCGTCACCAATCACGCAGACGGTACGGCGTTGCTTATTCTCTTTTTCGGCGGCAACGGCAATACCAATGCCCGCAGAAATGGAGGTGGAAGAGTGGCCGACGCTTAACACGTCAAACTCGCTCTCGCCGCGCCACGGGAACGGATGCAGGCCGCCTTTCTGGCGAATGGTGCCAATCTTATCGCGACGTCCGGTCAGAATTTTGTGCGGATAGGCCTGGTGGCCAACATCCCAGATCAGCTGATCGAACGGCGTGTTATAGACGTAATGCAACGCCACGGTCAGCTCAACCGTGCCAAGTCCGGAGGCGAAGTGGCCGCTGGAGCGGCTAACGCTGTCGAGCAGGTAGCGACGCAGCTCGTCACACAGCTTCGGCAGACTCTCTTTCGGCAACAGACGTAACTCCTGAGTGGAGTCAACTAACGCCAGTGTCGGGTATTTGGCAATATCAAAACTCATCAAAGGCTCATCGAGATATATAGTTTATTTATTACGCTGGATTATGTAGTCCGCTAGCGCTTCCAGTGCCGAGGTATCCAGCGATTGCGCGGCCAGCTCATTCAGTGACCGGCGGGCATCGTCTATCAGATCCCGGGCTTTACGTTGGGCATGCTCAAGGCCCAACAGGGCGGGGTAGGTACTTTTGCCAAGCTGCTGATCCGCACCCTGACGTTTTCCCAATGTTGCAGTATCGCCCACCACATCCAGAATGTCATCCTGAACCTGGAATGCCAGACCGATACTTTCTGCGTATCTGTCCAGAATCGGCAGGGCTTTACGCCCGCGTTCACCCGCGCTCAGCGCGCCCAGACGAACGGCTGCCCGAATCAGGGCGCCCGTTTTGTGACGGTGGATGCGTTCCAGCTGTTCCAGAGTCACCTGACGACCTTCAGCCTCTAAATCCAGCGCCTGGCCGCCGCACATCCCGGCGACGCCGCTGGCCATTGCCAGTTCGGACACCATTGCCAGACGATCGCGATCGCTCACTTCAACCATTGGCGCATCGCTCAGAATAGAGAACGCCAGGGTTTGCAGCGCATCACCCGCCAGAATGGCATTCGCTTCGCCGAACTTAATGTGGCAGGTCGGCTGACCGCGACGCAGATCGTCGTCGTCCATGGCCGGCAAATCATCATGGATCAGCGAATAGGCGTGGATACACTCCACGGCGGCTGCCGGGGCGTCCAGCGTGTTATCGCTGATACCGAACATATTGCCTGTGGCATACACCAGGAACGGACGCAGGCGTTTACCCCCCAAGAGTGCGCCATAGTGCATGGCTTCAACCAGAGGAGTGTTCTGAAAAGGCTGCGGCTCAATGAAACGGCGCAGCGCGTCGTTGGCGCGGATGACGCGCGCCTGAAGCGCGTTGGAGAAATCCATTTACTCGGCGTCCGGTGTGAATGGCGTGGTTTTAGCGTCTTCGCTGTCGGAAAGCAGGATCTGCACACGCTGCTCGGCCTGCTGGAGTTTTACCTGCCCCTGGCGCGCGAGCTGCACGCCGCGTTCAAATTCGTTGAGCGCGTCTTCCAGCGGAAGATCGCCGCTCTCAAGACGGGTAACGATCTGCTCCAGTTCACTCAGCGCAGTTTCGAAACTGGCCGGTGCGTCGTTTTTCTTCGGCATAGTGAATTGACTCTTAAATTTTTCGCCCTGACATGGTAACGGACTCGGGGCAATTATCAAATAACGCGAGTGGCGCGATGGTGGTATACTTGCGCGCCTGGATGCAGCCACGGGTGTGGGCTGCTGTATCATTTTCCACTACAAGCCTTTATAAGCTTGCCTAAGAAACATTGCCGCCATGAAGTTTATCATTAAATTGTTCCCTGAAATCACCATCAAAAGCCAATCCGTGCGTTTGCGCTTTATTAAAATTCTCACCGGGAACATTCGTAACGTATTAAAACACTACGACGAAACGCTCGCCGTGGTGCGTCACTGGGACCACGTTGAAGTCCGCGCGAAAGACGAAAACAAACGTCTTGATATTCGCGACGCGCTGACCCGTATCCCGGGTATTCACCATATTCTGGAAGTGGAAGACGTTCCCTTCACCGATATGCACGATATCTTCGAAAAGGCGCTGGTACAGTACCGCGATCAGATCGAAGGGAAAACGTTCTGCGTACGCGTGAAGCGCCGTGGTAAGCATGAGTTTAGCTCCATTGACGTTGAGCGCTATGTCGGCGGCGGTCTGAACCAGCACGTTGAGACGGCGCGCGTGCGCCTGACTAATCCGGACGTTACCGTTAATCTTGAGATCGAAAACGATCGCCTGCTGCTGGTTAAGGGCCGTTATGAAGGTATTGGCGGCTTCCCGATCGGCACGCAAGAAGATGTGCTGTCGCTGATCTCCGGCGGGTTCGACTCCGGCGTTTCCAGCTATATGCTGATGCGTCGCGGCTGCCGCGTGCACTACTGCTTCTTTAATCTGGGCGGCGCGGCGCACGAAATCGGCGTACGTCAGGTGGCGCATTACCTGTGGAACCGCTTCGGCAGCTCTCACCGCGTGCGTTTCGTGGCGATCAACTTTGAGCCGGTGGTCGGCGAAATTCTTGAGAAAGTGGATGACGGCCAGATGGGCGTGGTCCTGAAACGTATGATGGTGCGTGCGGCGTCCAAAGTGGCTGAGCGCTACGGCGTGCAGGCGCTGGTCACCGGTGAAGCACTGGGGCAGGTCTCCAGCCAGACGCTGACCAACCTGCGTCTTATCGACAACGTGTCTGATACGCTGATCCTGCGTCCGCTGATCTCTCACGATAAAGAGCACATCATCGATCTGGCGCGTAAAATCGGTACTGAAGATTTTGCCCGCACCATGCCGGAATATTGCGGCGTGATCTCAAAAAGTCCAACCATTAAAGCGGTGAAGGCGAAGATCGAAGCGGAAGAAGAGAACTTCGATTTCAGCATCCTGGAAAAAGTGGTGGCGGAAGCGTCCAACATCGATATCCGTGAAATCGCCCAGCAGACCGAGCAGGACGTGGTTGAGGTGGAGACGGTCAGCGGCTTCGGTGCTAACGATACGATTCTGGATATTCGTTCTGTTGATGAGCAGGATGACAAGCCGTTGCAGGTGGAAGGCGTCGAGGTGGTTTCCCTGCCGTTCTACAAACTGAGCACCCAGTTTGGCGATCTCGACCAGAGCAAAACGTATCTGCTGTGGTGCGAACGTGGGGTCATGAGCCGTTTACAGGCGCTGTACCTGCGCGAGCAGGGCTTCGCGAACGTGAAGGTGTATCGCCCGTAGCCTATTGCCCGGTGGCGCTTCGCTTACCGGGCCTACGGTACCGTACACTTGTAGGCCGGGTAAGGCGTAGCCGCCACCCGGCTTTTTTTACTCGTAGTAGTTATAAATCCCTGCCGCCATCACCAGCGATGACGCCACTTCGTACGCTTTTTCGCGCCCGACCAGCAGGTCAATAATCTTCAGGCCAAAATCAATGGCGGTACCCGGCCCCTGGCTGGTGAGCAGGTTAACGCGCGGATCCCAGACCACGCGTTTATCCACCCACTGGTCTTCCGGAATCGTATCCTTCAGGCCTGGGAAGCCGGTCATATTGCCGATGGGGAAAATGTTGTGCGGAACCAGTACCGTACCTGCGGCCGCACAGATTGCCGCGACGATACGCCCGGAAAGATGAAACTGACGAACGGTTTCAACCAGCAGCGGGCTGTCGCGGAAACACTCCGCGCCCTTCAGACCGCCCGGCAGCACGATAATGTCGTAATCACCGTCCGCCACCTGTACAAGCGGTGCATCTGCCAGGATCTTGACCCCACGCGAGCAGGTAATCGCCAGACTTCCGTCGCTGGCGACGCTGGCGGTGGTAACCTTAATACCACCACGTACCATCAAATCAATGGTGGTGACCGCTTCTGTCTCTTCGCTACCAGGGGCGAGGCATACCAGTGCCGATGCGCTCATACTCACTCTCCTTTCGTTTAACTAACTCAAACAGACGGCTGTTTTCCGCAACGGTAATGCCGTGTGCCCGGGCGCGTTTTAACAGATAACCGGTAATGTAATCAATTTCGGTATGCCGCATAGCCCGGATATCCTGCAGCATTGAGGAGATATTTTCTGCCGTACTCTCAATGACCTGGTCGACATAATAACGTAAATCGGTTTCTGAGGTGTGGTAGCCTTCGCGTTCAATGACGGCGGCAACTTCCCGGCAAATCAGCGCTAACCGATCGGGATGCTGGCGCAGATCACCGTTAGGGCAATCCAGCAGGGCAGTCAGCGGATTGATCGCGCAGTTGACCGCCAGTTTGCGCCACAGTTCTGCGCGAATGTTATTGTGCCAGGCGACGTCAGGCAGCGTGCTTTGCAGGGTATCCGCAAGATAGCTGTAATCGCCGGGCTGTTCACGCGCCGGGCCGATATGGGTGATGCCACTGGCAACATGAATAATGACGTTACCGTCGCGGCGTGCCGCGTGGGTGGTTGTTCCCATCAGCAGCGGTTGCCGGACAGACTTTAGCTCTTCAATGGTACCCATACCGTTGTGAATCAGCAGGACTGGCGTGCTTTCAGGTAATTGGGCGGCCAGGCTTTTCACCGCATCGGAGACCTGCCAGGCCTTCAGCGTGACCAGCAGCAGATCGCTGCTCGCGAGAAATTCCGGATCGTTTGCCGTCAAAGACTCGTTAAAAATTGAACCGTCTGTACCCATCACATTCACACTGCAATAGGGTTGGGGAATTCGCAGCCAGCCCTGAACGTCGTGTCCCTGTTTGCATAGCGCGCTGAGCCAGAGTTGACCAAGGGCGCCGCATCCAAGCACTGTTACTTTCATTGTTCCTCCTCACCTGCAACTGCGCCAGGTGCTAAGACGCTAAGTATAGCGCCATCAGCTAAGCTTCTCGTTATGCCTCGTTGCAGGTATTATGCAACGCAACAAAAATGAAGGGAGAAGAAAAGATGCCATCTTTCGATATTGTTTCTGAAGTTGATCTGCAGGAAGCGCGTAACGGCGTAGATAATGCTATTCGTGAAGTGGAGTCACGTTTCGATTTTCGTGGCGTTGAGGCGACCATTGAACTGAACGACGCGAACAAGACAATCAAAGTCCTGAGTGAGTCTGATTTCCAGGTCAACCAACTGCTGGATATCCTGCGCGCCAAGCTGCTCAAGCGCGGCATTGAAGGGACCTCACTTGATGTACCGGAAGATTTTGTTCACAGCGGAAAAACCTGGTTTGTGGAAGCGAAGCTGAAGCAGGGGATTGAAAGCGCGGTACAGAAAAAAATCGTTAAGCTTATCAAAGACAGTAAGCTGAAAGTGCAGGCGCAGATCCAGGGGGAAGAGATCCGCGTGACCGGAAAATCCCGTGATGACCTGCAATCCGTGATGGCGCTGGTGCGTGGCGGCGATCTCGGTCAGCCATTCCAGTTTAAAAACTTCCGCGATTAAGACAATTATGCCCGGCTAAACCGGGCATTTTTTCACGCCTTCAGCGCCTGCTCTACCTCAAAGCGGTTAGTCACTTTGCTGTCAATTTTGACATACGCACTGCGCTCTTCCGGGACAATCAGCACTTCGCTCACGCCCTCTGTCGCTTCCAGACGCTGTTGTAACGCGTCACCGATTGCCACGTCATCGGGAATTTCTACCCGCAGGCTACTCACATAGCGCGGCTCTTTCATGGTGCTGGCAACAAACAGCCAGAGCATCGCCAGCAGCGCACCGGCGAGGAACACGGTCTGAGAATCAAAAAGACCGTCCACCCAGCCGCCGAGGGACCCGCCGATCGCCACGCCGAGAAACTGGCTGGTGGAGTAAATGCCCATCGCGGTGCCTTTGTATCCTGCCGGAGACTCTTTGCTGATAAGCGACGGCAGCAGGGCTTCCATCAGATTAAACGCCAGGAAGAACAGCTGTACGCCTGCGATCAGCTCCCAGAAATGTGGGCCAGCGCCCCACAGCACAATCTCGGCAATCAACAGTAACGCCACGCAGCCCACGAAGACGCGTTTCATTTTGCGCTTCACTTCGGCGTAAATAATGAAGGGCACAACGGAGACAAACGAGATCAGCATTGTGACCAGATAAATTTTCCAGTGCTCTGCCGCCGGGAAACCTGCTGCGGCAAGTTGACCGGGCAGGGCGACAAAGGTGGACATCAGCAGAATGTGCAGGCACATAATGCCGAAGTTCAG
The DNA here is from genome assembly GCF_014982425.1 of Enterobacter cloacae complex sp. I1M. NCBI lineage: Bacteria > Pseudomonadati > Pseudomonadota > Gammaproteobacteria > Enterobacterales > Enterobacteriaceae > Enterobacter > Enterobacter cloacae complex sp. I1M. The sequence goes on from NZ_JADCLG010000009.1 coordinate 27,371, forward strand.
CTTAAGCAGGCGCGGCTCTACGATGACTTTGCTGAAGCAGCCTTTGACCATCCCGGATTCACGGTTCAGGACATGGTTTTTACTGTCCGGCACAACCCACAGCGTGAGTGCGATCCCGATGGTTGCCAGCACGGCTATCATCCAGAACAGGGCGTGCAGGCCGAGTGAATGGGTAATAATCGGCCCCAGCACCATGGCAATGGCAAACGTAACGCCGAAGCTGACGCCAATAAACGCCATGGCTTTGGTGCGGTTTTGCTCGCGGGTTAAATCTGACAGCAGCGCCATCACGGCGGCGGCAATCGCCCCGGAACCTTGCAGGGCGCGGCCAAGAATAATTCCCCAGATGGAGTGGGAGAGGGCGGCGATGATGCTGCCAAGTACAAACACCAGCAGCCCGCCGACAATCAGCGGTTTGCGACCCACGCGGTCGGAGAGCAGGCCAAAGGGGATCTGGAATATCGCCTGCGCCAGGCCGTAGATACCGATCGCCAGACCAATCAGCGCTTCGCTGGCACCCTGTAACGCCATGCCATATGTGGTCAGAACGGGCAGGACCATAAACATGCCAAGCATCCGCAGCGAGAAAACAGTCCCTAAACCCCAGGTCGCACGCAGTTCACCTGGCGTCATTTTATAATCGTTCATTACCACCTCTACCAAAAAGCAGGCCATAGTTTAGGCGGGGTGATAAGTGCGGTAAATAGGTGTTTGTTTAAGAGATATTACGAGGGTGTGATAAAAGCACCCCCGGATAAAAAATTACGCCTCGACGCGCAACCCGTAGCTTTTAAATTTCTCAAGAACAATGGCAATTTCATCGTCACTGAGTACCGGAACGGGATCCACGATCGCCAGCGTGGCCAGGTAGAGTTTTGCCAGCACCTCTACCTCCTGCGCCAGCCACAGTGCCTTCTCAAGATTTTCTTCGCAGGTGATCAGACCGTGGTGCTGTAATAGCGTCGCTTTGCGATCGCGTAACGCGACCGCGACATGCTCTGACAGCGCGCGCGTCCCGAAGGTCGCGTAAGGCGCGCAGGGAATGGAGTTTCCCCCGGCGGCGGCAATCATATAGTGAATAGCAGGAATGGGGCGGTTGAGTATCGAGACGGCGGTACAGTTAACCGCATGGTTATGGACGACGGCGTTAGCATCCGGGCGGGTCTGATACACAACCTGATGAAAACGCCATTCGCTGGAGGGCAGTTTATCCTCTTCGTGTCGCCCCTGTGCATCGACATAGACGATACTCTCTTCGGTCAGATGCTCGTAGGGAATTCCGGTCGGCGTAATCAGCATACCGTCGCGATAGCGAACGCTGATATTCCCGGCGGTGCCCTGATTTAATCCCATGCGGGTCATCTCAAGGCAGGTGTCGATAATGTCTCTGGCTAATCGGGCTCGTTCCATTTTTTATTCTCCGGGTACAGTTTTATTTTTACTGGCGGGAACGTTTGACCAGCTTCATATCGACTTTCGCCGTCTCGTTGACCGCTTCGCCGTCGATGGCTCGCTGCATCAGTTCAAACGCTTTTTCCGCCCAGGTATCTTCATCCTGCTGCATGGACCAGACGCTGTTAGGCAGGAACCCCAGCATGGGGTGCTCATCGAAGGTGCCAATATTGATGTGTTGAGGCACGGTACCGGTACGCGTCCGCAGGGCTTCGATTGCCCCTTCCAGGACGGGTAACGATGAGGCGATAAACGCCTGCGGAACACCCTGGCTGTCGATAAGCGAATCCATCAGGGCATATCCCCCCTCCGGCGTATTGTCCGGCCCTTCGATGACCCACTCGCGATGGTGTATACCGGCTGTTTTCAGGGCCTGCAAATAGCCGTTCAGACGGTCCGTAATGCTGGGCAGTGCGGTATCGCCCACAAGGAACCAGAGCGGCGTTTTGCACTCTTCCAGCATATTGCGGGCCAGTTCATCCCCCCCAGCCTCGTTATGACTCTCTACCAGCGCGTTGTCAGTAAAGCCAAAATCCCGGTCGAGGAGCACCAGTGGCTTTTGGATCTGCCGCAAATGATGCTGCTGATTTTCCAGCGTTGAGGGAACGATAAATAAGCCGTCCACGTTGCGCGCCATCAGAGCTTTTACCAGCTTGTTTTCGTAATCCACATCGTTGTAAGTACAGCTGATCATCAGTTGGTAACCCGAACGGCGACAGCGCAGTTCGAGTTTCTCGGCGAGCGTTGCAAAGAACACGTTTGAGATGTTGGGCACGATGAGCCCCAGCGTCTCGGTTTTGTTTAACTTCAGACTGCGCGCCGAATGGTTGAGGGTATAGCCGAAGCGCTCGACGTGTTCATTAATTCGGGACTGTGTTTTCACACTGATCCGATACTGTTCGGCTTTCCCGCTCAGTACCAGCCGCACGGTGGTGACGGATAAATTCAGATCCTTCGCTATCTGTTCAACTGTTTTGGCCATCGCTACGCCTCAATCCTTAACGTACGTAAAAACTGCTGATAAAGCATACGCATCCTGCCATTACATTTCCTGCTGCATCAGGAGATTAAGCGCCTGTTGCTGGGTCCACAGCATCAGGTACGCCTCATATTTTTGCCGGTGGAAGGCCGCGGTTTCCGGCCGACAGGTGATGATATCGCCGGCTTTGACCATTTCCCGGGTGGCGTCGGTAAGCGTTGCCCATGCACCGCTCGCCACAGCGCCGCAAATGGCCGCGCCGAGAGTGACCGCATCTTCTTCGGCTAAAAGGTGAATATCGCAGCCTGTGGCATCGGCATACTCCCGCAGCCAGAGCCGGTTATGAGTAGCCCCACCACAAATGACAATGCGCGACAAGGTGTGCCCATGATGTTTCAGAGTATCCATAATGTGTCGTGTGCCGTAGGCAATGGCCTGTAGCGTGGCCAGATAGAGCCTCGCCAGCGCGCGCTCACCGGTCTCTAATGTCAGACCGACAACGCTGCCCCGGGCATCAGGACGCGAACGCGGCGAGCGGTTGCCGTGGTGATCGGCCAGAATGTGCAGGTTGCGGGTGGGATATTTTTCTTCCTGTTCAAGCGCGGCTACCCAGTCGTTGAGTAATGCCACCGGATGGCATTGCGCCGCTTCTGCTTTTGCAAACAGCTCTGCGCTGACTCCGTGCTCGCGCAACGTCCAGTCGACCAGCGCCCCGGCAGCACTTTGCCCGCCTTCCGTCAGCCAGTAGCCCGGCAGCATGGCGCTCCAGTAAGGTCCCCAGACGCCGGGCGTATGGATCTCCGTCTGACTGGCAAGCATATGGCAGTTCGAGGTTCCGCTGATGAGCGCCAGCGTGCCTTCCGGGTGTGAGCCCGTCAGCGCCACGCCACCCGCGTGGGCATCGATCATGCCGCTTGCCACAATCACCTCTTCGGGCAACCCCAGAGCTTGCGCTGCCTGTGGGCTGAGTTTCCCGACGCATTCAGCGACGTCCAGAATAGTATCGGGAATTTTTGTCAGTAAGGTCTCCAGCCCCACCTCCCTGAGCAGCGATTCGCTGAACTGCGCCTCATGCGCAAGGTAGTTCCATTTGCAGGTGAGGGTGCACAGGCTGGCGGCGTCCTGGCCCGTCGCTTTCCAGACCAGAAAATCGGCAAGGTCGAAAAAGCGCCAGGCCTGATTCCATGTTTCAGGATGATGCCGCTGCAACCACAGCAGTTTTGGCAGTTCCATTTCAATACTCACCTCGCCGCCCACGTAGCACAAGGCCGGATCGCGTGTGGCATTGATGTGAACGGTTTCTTCGTGAGCACGATGATCCATCCACATAATGATGTCCTGCGATGCCGGACTGTCCGGGGAGACGCTCAGGCCGTTACCGTCAGCATCCAGCGCGACCAGCGAGCACGTGGCGTCGAAGCCAATCGAACGAATGGCGTCAGGTGAAATCCCAGAGGAGTCGACGGCTTCCCGCACCACCGCACAAACCTGCTGCCAGATTTCCACAGAGGATTGTTCCACGCGCGCATTGCTGGCGTGAAACTGCGAAATCGGACGGGTCGCGAAGCTCAAACGCTCGCCTTGCGCAGAGTAAAGCCCTGCACGAACGCTGGCTGAACCTACATCTACCCCGAGGAAATAGCCGTCACTCATCATGAACTTCCTTATTTTTTACCAAACGGATGCAGCAGTTTATCAATTTCAGGCGTGTTGATATTCTGCGCATTGACATATTTCACTGGAATATCAATTTCTTTGGCCACCGTCTGTCCGGAAATCACCGCGTTCAGCGCTTTTATGCCCTGATAACCAATCTGATAGGCGTCCTGCACCACGAAGCCCTGAATCACACCGTTTTTAAGGAAGTTAATGATGGCTTCGGTGCTGTCAAAACCGATGACTTTTACTTTGCCCTTCAGATTCTGGCTGTCGATAGCGTTCGCAACGCCCAGGGTTGAGCCTTCGTTGGTGGCATAAATACCGGCGATATCCGGGTTGGCCTGAACCATATCAATGGTTTTATCCATCGCTTTTTGCGGGTCGCCATCGCTGTATTGCACCGGCAGTACCTGAATATTCGGGTACTTCTCTTTCATCCGCTCGCTGAACCCTTCAGAGCGCTCAATGGCGGACGTCGTCCCGGCTACGTGGGCGATAATACCCACTTTCCCCTTCTGGCCTACCTGCTCCGCCAGCGCATCCGCAGCCTGTGCGCCCGCCTTACGGTTATTGGTGGCGACAAAGCTGGCCGGGATATCCGAGTTCACGCCCGAGTCGAAGGTCACCACTTTGATCCCCCGGCTGTTGGCGGTTTCGACCAGCGGGGCAAGGGCGTTTGCATCAAGTGCGGCCAGCAACAGGCCGTTTGGCTTTTGTGCCATGGTGTTTTCGACTAACTGGATCTGTTCGGCGATTTGCGTTTCATCGGCAGGGCCAACGTAGCTGGTTTTGTCACCCAACTCTTTTGCGGCAGCTTCCGTTCCCATTTTGACCGTCTGCCAGAATTCGTGCTGGTAACCTTTACTGACCACCGGCAGGTTTAAATCTTTTGCCAGCGCGCTGCTGGACAGGATGGCAACGAGCGACAGGGCGCTCAGGATATGGCTGGTTTTCATTATTTTGCTCCGTTGTAGGGTTGGCAGGGCTTGTTGTATCGAGAACCTAACGCATTCTTTTACGTAACGTGTCCAGGTAGACGGCGGCAACGACGACCACGCCCATCGCCACCATCTGCCAGAACTGGGACACGCCCATGAGATTGAGGCCGTTTTTCAGCACGCTCATAATGAACGCGCCTATGATGGTGCCGCCAATCGTGCCCACGCCGCCCATCAGACTGGTACCGCCGATCACTACCGCCGCAATGGCTTCCAGCTCATAACCCACGCCCACGGTTGGCTGGCCTGAGTTGAGACGAGAGGCGAGGATCACCCCGGCCACGCCGGTTAACAGGCCGCAGAAGGCGTAAACGAAAATTTTCACTCGCTGGACTTTGATCCCGGAAAGGTGTGCCGCCGTTTCATTGCTGCCGACAGCGTAGATATAGCGGCCCATCACCGTTTTCTTCAGGATCCACATGGCGATCAGTGCCACGATGACCAGGTAGAACACCGGATAAGGCAGAACGTCGAACAGGCGACCCTGTGCTAGCAGCTTGAACTGCGGGTAGTCAGAAAAATAAATCGCGCGGCCATCGGTCATCACCATATTGATGCCGCGTACCGACATCATTAAGCCGAGGGTGGCAATAAACGGTGGTATGGTCATTTTGGTGACCAGAAACGCGTTCACATAGCCGCAAAGTCCGCCTGCGAGCACGCCTGCCAGAATACAGACCGGCAACGGCATACCAAACCCGGCGGCGATGCCCACCGCAACCCCTGAGAACGCCACCACCGATCCAAGCGACAGGTCGATCCCGGCGGTAATAATCACAAAGGTCACGCCAATGGCCATGATGCCAATCACCGCCGTTTGCAGGGCGATAGTCATGATATTTTCAGTATTAAAGAAGAACGGAGAGCTGAAGCTGAAAAACAGAACCAGCAATACCAGGCTAAAAAGAGGCGCCAGACGCATCAGGAGCGCTTTATTTATTTTCATCGTATGACTTCCGCTTTGCGGCGATGGAACGGTAACGGACATGATTAATCCTCCAGCGTGGCGTATTGCATGATTTTTTCCTGGGTGGCGTGCTCAGCCGCTATTTCGCCGGCAATGCGGCCGCTGCGCATCACGAGTATGCGGTCGCACATTCCTAATACTTCCGGCAGTTCGGATGAAATCATGATGATCGATTTACCTTTAGCGACAAGGCGATTCATTAATTCGTAGATTTCCAGCTTGGCGCCAACGTCAATTCCCCGGGTTGGCTCATCAAAAATTAAAATATCGGTGTCTTTGCAGACCCAGCGGGCAATAATAATCTTCTGTTGATTACCGCCGCTTAAATTCAGTGCCGCCTGTTCCAGATGTGGCGTTTTTATTCGCAGCGTATCTACCAGTTTCTGGCTGGACTCCCGGCAGCGTTTTTCATCAACATTACCCGCGGCGCCAGCGTAGTCCGGGTAATTGCCGAGCATAATGTTCATCTCAACAGAAAGGCCGAGGGCGAGTCCCTCTTTTTTGCGGTCTTCTGTTAAATAGCTGATGCCTTTCTCAATGGCGTCAGCCACGTCTTTAATACGTGTGGGGGTGCCGTTCAGCGTCAGGGTGCCAGCGTCGATCGCATCGGCGCCAAACAGGGCCCGGCCCAGTTCAGTTCGGCCTGCGCCCATTAAGCCAGCGAGACCGAGGATCTCACCGCGCCAGAGGGTAAAGTTGATGTCATGAAGTACACCATTACGCGTCAGGCCGTTCACCTCCAGCACTTTTTCTCTGCGCTGATGCGGCGGGCGTTTTGGGTAGATGTTATCGAGATTGCGGCCAACCATCATGGCGATAAGCTCGCCGATCTGAACCGTTTCATAATCTACGGTGGCGATGTATTGTCCGTCGCGCATGACGGTCGCGCGATCGGCGATCAGCGCCAGCTCTTCCAGACGGTGCGAGATGTAGACAATCCCCGTGCCCTGAGCCTTGAGCATCCGCGTGACGTCAAACAAACTCTCGATTTCACTTTCGGTCAGCGCGGCGGTGGGTTCATCCATGATTAGCACTTTGGCATTGACCGAAATCGCTTTGGCAATTTCCACCATCTGCTGCTGGGCTACGGTTAATTCACTGACGCGGGCGTCCGGGGCGATTTTTAAATTCAGCGTGTGCAGTATTTTCTCAACCGCCTGTCGCTGGGCGCGTTTATCTAACTGCCAGCGACTATTTTTGCAGAATTCACGGCCAATAAAGATATTCTCTTCCACGGTTAAATCGGGGAAGAGATTAAATTCCTGATGGATAATCGTAATACCTGCATGCTGAGCACTTAGCGGATCGCTGAATGATACGGATTGCCCTTCAAAGCGAATTTCACCGGCATCAGGTTGGTAAACACCGGATAAAATTTTCATCAGCGTCGATTTGCCGGCACCGTTTTCACCTAAGAGGGCATGAACTTCGCCGCAGCGTAAATCGAAATCAACCTGATTCAGCGCCAGCACGCCGGGAAAGCGTTTGGTAATGCGCGTCATCTGAATAAGAGTCTCTGACATTGCAAAATTCCTGTGTTGGAAAGGCAATGAATCACAAGCCACAGTGATTTAGTTAATAAGCTAACTCGACTTAGCTTCCGTCCTTAAAAGCTATTTTAGGGTTATAATTTAGCCAAATCATTTGTATTCAAATTGTGACGTCGTGCAAAGGTATTTTGTTATTTAACTGAATTCAAACGATATGTTTAGATTTTGCTGAATCGTAATACCTGACGCTGATCGAATTTTGACCTCTCATCGTGAAACTGCTCACAGATCCTGCACATTTATCTTGTCTCATTTTTAGTGATAACCCTAAGCTAATTCGAGTTAGCAAATTTCACCGCTTTCCGTTCACGGTGCTGCCCGGGCGCTTTTTCACGGCTATGCCCCTGAGACGGATAGGTTAACCAACGTGAGGAAGGGCTATGAAAACGATAAAAGCGTTACCCCGGATTGGCATTCGACCTGTTATTGATGGCCGCCGAATGGGCGTACGCGAGTCTCTGGAAGAGCAGACCATGAACATGGCGAAAGCCACGGCGGCGCTACTCAGTGAAAAATTACGCCACCCCTGCGGTACGCCCGTAGAGTGCGTAATTGCCGACAGCTGCATTGCCGGAATGGCGGAATCCGCCGCTTGCGAAGAGAAGTTCAGCACGTGCCACGTTGGTCTGACGATCACCGTCACCCCCTGCTGGTGTTACGGGAGTGAAACCATTGATATGGATCCGCTGCGCCCGAAAGCGATCTGGGGCTTTAATGGCACCGAGCGTCCGGGGGCGGTATACCTCGCAGCGGCGCTGGCAGCGCATAACCAGAAAGGGATCCCGGCGTTTTCCATTTACGGCCACGATGTACAGGATGCGGGCGACGAGACCATCCCGGCAGACGTTGAGGAAAAATTGTTGCGCTTCGCCCGGGCGGGCCTGGCGGTCGCCAGCATGAAGGGGAAAAGTTATCTGTCGGTGGGCGGGGTCTCAATGGGGATCGCGGGCTCGATTGTCGATCACAACTTCTTTGAATCCTGGCTGGGGATGAAGGTGCAGGCGGTGGATATGACCGAACTGCGTCGCCGCATCGATCATAAGATTTACGACGAGCAAGAACTTGAGCTGGCCCTGGACTGGGCGCAAGCACATTTCCGTTTCGGCGAGGATAAAAACGCGGAGCAGTATCGTCGCAATGAACAGGAGAATGCCGCGATCCTGCGGGAGAGTCTGCTGATGGCGATGTGCATCCGCGACATGATGCAGGGTAACCCAAAACTCGCTGCGATGGGCCGCGTGGAGGAATCTCTGGGCTATAACGCCATCGCGTCCGGGTTCCAGGGACAGCGCCACTGGACGGATCAGTATCCAAATGGCGATACCGCAGAGGCGCTGCTGAACAGCTCCTTTGACTGGAACGGTATTCGCCAGCCGTTGGTGGTGGCGACGGAAAATGACAGCCTGAACGGGGTAGCAATGCTGTTTGGACATCTGATGACCGGTACAGCGCAAATCTTTGCCGACGTGCGCACCTACTGGTCGCCAGAGTCGGTTGAGCGTGTTACCGGCCAGAAACTCACTGGACGGGCTGAGCAGGGCATTATTCATCTGATCAACTCCGGCTCGGCGGCACTGGACGGTACAGCGGAGCAGAAAGATGCCGAGGGGAAACCGACCCTGAAACCACACTGGGACATTACTGAGCAGGAAGCCAACGCGTGCCTGGCCGCAACCCACTGGTGTCCGGCGGTGCATGAATACTTTCGCGGGGGCGGTTTCTCATCAAACTTCCTCACCCGAGGTGGCGTGCCATTTACCATGACCCGCGTAAACCTCATCAAGGGGGTGGGCCCGGTATTACAGATAGCGGAAGGCTGGAGTGTTGAGCTGCCGGAACAAGTACATGACATTCTGAATAAGCGCACCGATTCAACCTGGCCCACCACCTGGTTTGCCCCACGTCTGACCGGTAAAGGCCCGTTCAGCGACGTCTATTCAGTGATGGCGAACTGGGGCGCTAACCACGGAGTATTAACCGTCGGGCACGTCGGTGCTGATTTCATCACCCTGGCGTCCATGCTGCGCATTCCCGTGTGCATGCATAACGTACCGGAGGCGCTGATTTATCGGCCGACGGCCTGGGGCGCTCACGGTATGGATCCGGAAGGGCAGGATTACCGCGCCTGTGAAAATTACGGACCGTTATACAAACAATAAGCCGGTTTGCCAGCCTGCTCCGGCGGACTGGCAGCCTGTGGGGACCGCAATGAAAAAATGTTTTCTGGTTCTCGATTGTGGCGCGACGAACGTGCGCGCCATTGCGCTGGATCCTGAAGGGAATATTGTGGCGCGAGCCTCGGTGGCGAACGAAAGCGAAAGTGCCGCTGAAAATCCGGCCTGGCACCAGTGGTCGCTCGACGCCATCATGCAACGTTTTGCCGTCTGTTGTCAGAAAATCAGCGCAGTGCTGAGCAAGCATCAACTGTGCGGAATGAGTGTGACGACCTTTGGCGTGGATGGCGCGCTGGTAGATGAGCGCGGAGAACTGCTTTACCCGATCATCAGCTGGAAATGTCCACGGACCGTGCCGGTGATGGAAGCGGTTGCCCGTTTGTGCTCCCCGGCTGAACTACAGCAGATCACCGGCGTTGGGCAGTTTAGTTTCAACACGTTGTATAAGCTAGGCTGGCTTCAGGACAACCATCCCAATCTGTTACAGCGTGCTCACGCCTGGCTTTTTATCTCCTCGCTAATCAACCATCGCCTGACCGGAAAAATGACGACCGATCTCACGATGGCCGGTACCAGTCAGATGTTCGATCTGCATCAGCGGTGCTTCAGCGAAACGATCTTAAGCAAGATCGGCGTGCCTCATTCCCTTTTCCCGCCGCTGGTTTCCCCCGGAGAGATGATGGGTGAACTGCAGCCCGACGCTGCATCCAGACTCGGATTGCCTTGCGGTGTGCCGGTGATCTCCGCCGGGCACGATACGCAGTTTGCCCTTTTTGGCGCCGGTGCGGGAATTAATGAGCCGGTTCTCTCTTCGGGAACCTGGGAGATTTTAATGGCGCGCACATCGCAGGTTGATACCGCTTTACTGGGGCAATACCCGGGCGCGACCTGCGAACTGGATAGCCGGACAGGGCTCTATAATCCGGGAATGCAATATCTGGCGTCTGGCGTACTGGAGTGGATCCGCGCGCTGTTCTGGTCGCCTGATGTCAACTGGGACACTATTCTGGCTCAGGCGGCGGCAATTCCGTACGGGGCGGATGGCGTCACGATGAATACCCAGTTGCTCGATTCTCCGCTCGCTGGCTGGCAGGGCGTTACGCTCACCACCACGCCAGCCCATTTTTACCGCGCAGCCCTGGAAGGACTTACGGTGCATCTGCAAGAAAAACTCCAGGCGCTGGAGGCGATCGCGCAATTTAAGGCGCGTGAACTCCTGCTGGTGGGGGGAGGTAGCCGCAATATGCTGTGGAATCAGCTCAAGTCCAATGCGCTTGGGATCCCGGTGAAGGTGCTTGAAGATGCAGATACGACCGTGCTGGGGGCGTCTTTGTACGGATGGTGGGGCGTCGGAGAAACGGCCAGCGCTGAGGCTGCTCGCGATCGGGTCCACTATCGTTACCGTTATTTCTATCCTGAGGAGCAAAGCCGTGCTTAAAACGATATCCCCACTGATTTCACCCGAGCTGCTGAAAACGCTGGCAGAGATGGGCCATGGTGACGAGATTATTTTTGCAGACGCTCACTTTCCCGCGCACAGCCTGGGGCCAAAGACGATCCGCGCAGATGGCCTGCTCATCAGCGATTTGCTGGCCGCGGTGATACCGCTGTTTGAACTCGACAGCTATGCGCCACCGCTGGTGATGATGGCCCCTGTCGACGGGGATACGCTCGATATACAGGTAGAAGCACGCTATCGCAACGCACTCTTTGGTGAGGCGGAAGGGGAGGGGATTATGCGTATTGACCGTTATGCGTTTTATGCGCGGGCACAGAAAGCGTACGCCATTGTGGTGACAGGCGAGACAGCGAAATACGGCAATATACTGTTAAAGAAAGGGGTTACGCCGTACCAATAAAAAACGCCGGGTTAAACCCGGCGTTTTCACTTCAGTCTTCTTACCAGACGTACGTCAGCAGGCTTTGTGAATCTGGCACCATGAAGTCTACGGACATCATCACGGACAGGGAGGTGATGGCGACAATCGAGAACACAAACAGCTTGCGTGCCCAGACCTTGTCATCTTCCACTTTGTAACCGCGCAGAGCCATGCCGAGCCACCAGACGCTCACCGCAGCGGCCACCACCAGATATTTATATCCGGCGTAACCGCCCAGAGAGAGCATCAGCGTTGCCACGGCAAAAGCGATGATGTACAGCGTGATGTGGTTTTTGGCAACTGAGATGCCTTTCACGACCGGCAGAACCGGAATGTTCGCTGCCTGATAATCCTTAAAGCGGAAAATCGCGATGGCGTAGGAGTGCGGCATCTGCCACAGGCTAAAGATAGCCAGCAGGATCAGCGCACCGCTGTCGAACTCGTTCGTGACGGCGCAGTAGCCAATCACCGGCGGCGCAGCGCCGGAGAGAGAACCAATCAGCGTGCCGTAGACGGAGTGGCGTTTCATATACAGGCTGTAGACGCCTACATACACCACGAACCCCATCACCCCCAGCCAGCAGGCCAGCGGGTTAGCACCAAACCACAGCAGCATAAAGCCAGCAATACCCAGCAAGGTGGCGTACACCAGCGAGACGGAAGGAGCAATCAGGCCTTTAACCAGCACCCGATTTTTGGTCCTTTCCATCTTCTTGTCGATATCCATGTCGATGTAGTTGTTAAATACACAACCGGACGCAACCACCAGTGACACACCGACCAGCGTGTAAATAAAGAGGGTGTAATCAATGCTGCCTTTAGAGGCCAGCAGGAACCCTCCGATTACGGAGATCAGGTTGCCAAAGATGATGCCTGGTTTCGTGACTTGCAGGTATTGCTTAAACATACTCGCCGCTCTTAGTGAACCATCATGTTGTAGTTAAGGTTCCACATAATCCAGATGGAACCGACTACCAGGATAGCGATGATAATCACGGTAAAGATAAAGGCCGTCATGTTCCAGCCTTCATCGGACTTGGTATTCATGTGCAGGAAGCAAACCAGATGCACCAGAATCTGAATCACCGCGGTCACCAGGATTGCGCCCAGGATAACCGGCTTAGATGCAGAACCGTTCATCACCATCCAGAACGGGATCACCGTCAGGATGATCGACAGGATGAAACCTGTCATGTAGGTTTTTACGCTGCCGTGGGAAGCGCCATGATCGTTAGAATGACTCATTACATCGCCCCCATCAGATAGACAACAGAGAACACACAGATCCATACCACGTCCAGGAAGTGCCAGAACAGGCTCAGGCACATGATACGGGTACGGTTAGTACTGGTCAGGCCGCGACGGGAGATCTGGAACATCAGCACTGCCATCCAGATCAGACCCGAGGTCACGTGCAGACCGTGGGTGCCGACCAGCGCGAAGAACGCTGACAGGAAGCCACTGCGATCCGGACCAAAGCCTTCCGCAATCAGGTGATGGAATTCATAGATTTCCATCCCGATAAAGCCAGCACCAAACAACCAGGTCAACGCCAGCCAGGAAACAACCTGGCTTTTGTTGTTTTTGTACATGGCGATAGCCGCCATGCCGTAGGTGATGGAGCTGAATAACAGCAGTGCGGTTTCAACCAGAACGAACGGCAGCTCAAAGATGTCCTTACCGGTCGGGCCGCCCGCTGTGCCGTTCACCAGAACGGCATAGGTTGCGAACAGACAGCAGAACAGGATGCAGTCGCTCATCAGGTAGATCCAGAAACCGAAGACTTTCGTCGGTCCTGTATCATGGTGCGCATGTTCATGCGCGTGGGCAGTCGAGTGCGCCAGAGTATCAGTTGCCATTTTTCAGCCCCGCTTTAGAAATCTCGTCAAAATGCTGGTTTTCCAGCTTTTCAACTTCACGGACTGGTACGTAGTAGTCCACGTCCTCGTCAAAGCTCTTCACAATCCAGCTGATTACGATGCCAGCGAAGCCAACAATCGCCATCCACCAGATGTGCCAGATCATTGCGAAACCAAATACCGTTGCGAAGGCGGCAATCACGATGCCCGCACCGCTGTTTTTCGGCATATGGATCTCTTCGTAATGTTCAGGTTGCTTGTACGCTTCACCTTTTTCTTTCATTTCCCAGAATGCGTCACGCTCATGAATGTGCGGCACTACGGCAAAGTTATAGAACGGAGGTGGAGAAGAGGTAGACCACTCCAGCGTACGGCCACCCCACGGGTCACCGGTCAGGTCGCGGTTCAGGTTACGGTCACGGATAGACACGTAGTACTGAATCAGCTGGCACAGGATACCGCAGGCAATCAGCGCGGCGCCGCCCGCTGCAATCATCAGCATCGGATGGAACTGCGGATCGATCTGCTGGCTCAGACGACGGGTCATCCCCATGAAGCCCAGCACGTACAGCGGCATAAACGCCACGAAGAAGCCGATGATCCAGAACCAGAAGGCGCGTTTGCCCCATTTTTCGTTCAGGGTGAAACCGAACGCTTTTGGCCACCAGTAGGTCACACCTGCGAAGCAGCCGAAGACGACGCCGCCGATGATAACGTTATGGAAGTGCGCAATCAGGAACAGACTGTTGTGCAGGACAAAGTCAGCGCCTGGAACCGCCAGCAGCACGCCGGTCATCCCACCTACGGAGAAGGTCACGATGAAGCCGATGGTCCACAGCATCGCTGAGTGGAACTGGATACGGCCCTGGTACATGGTGAACAGCCAGTTGAAGATCTTAACCCCGGTCGGGATCGCGATAATCATAGTGGTAATACCGAAGAAGGCGTTTACGTTGGCGCCCGCACCCATGGTGAAGAAGTGGTGCAGCCAGACGATGAACGACAGGACGGTAATACACACGGTTGCCCACACCAGAGAGGTGTAACCAAACAGACGTTTACGCGAGAAGGTTGCCGCGATTTCGGAGAACACACCGAACACCGGCAGAACCAGGATGTACACTTCCGGGTGACCCCAGGCCCAAATCAGGTTGATGTACATCATCATGTTGCCACCCATATCATTCGTGAAGAAATGGGTACCCAGATAGCGATCCAGGGTCAGCAGCGCGATGGTGACGGTCAGAATTGGGAACGACGCGATAATCAGGACGTTGGCGCACAGAGATGCCCAGGTAAATACTGGCATCTTGAACATCGTCATACCTGGTGCACGCATCTTCAGGATGGTCACGAAGAAGTTAATACCGGTCAGGGTGGTACCGACACCGGAGAGCTGAAGCGCCCAAATCCAGTAGTCAACGCCCACGCCCGGACTGTACTCAATTCCCGAAAGTGGCGGGTAGGCCAGCCAGCCGGTCTGAGCAAATTCGCCCACACCCAGTGACAGGTTAACCAGGATAACGCCGACAACGGTGAACCAGAAGCTCAGGTTGTTCAGGAACGGGAACGCAACGTCGCGCGCGCCGATTTGCAGCGGAACGACAACGTTCATCAGACCGATTACCAGCGGCATCGCCACGAAGAAGATCATGATAACGCCGTGAGCGGTAAAGATCTGATCGTAGTGGTGCGGTGGCAGGAATCCGGCTTCGCCCGCAGACGCAAGCGCCTGCTGGCTACGCATCATGATTGCATCCGCAAAGCCACGAATTAACATGACGATACCGACGATGCAGTACATGATGCCGAGTTTTTTGTGGTCAACCGAAGTCAGCCACTCGTTCCACAGGTAGCTCCACTTACCGAAGTAAGTGATCAGGCCAACTAAGGCCGCGCCACCAATGATAATTGCAGCAATCGTAACCATGATAATGGGTTCATGGTACGGCACCGCATCC
The DNA here is from genome assembly GCF_014982425.1 of Enterobacter cloacae complex sp. I1M. Lineage (NCBI taxonomy): Bacteria > Pseudomonadati > Pseudomonadota > Gammaproteobacteria > Enterobacterales > Enterobacteriaceae > Enterobacter > Enterobacter cloacae complex sp. I1M. Next base: position 42,850 of record NZ_JADCLG010000009.1, read on the forward strand.
AATGTCAATTTTCCGAACATTTTCTTCCTCGGCCCCTTAGTGAGCGGTTTCCGCGTGGCTCATGTCCATGCCTTCCATACCCTGGTGCGTGTTGTGCTCGCCTTCAGGCTGGGTCATGTCCATGCTCATGCCGTGATCCATAAATTTGCCAATAACATCTTTGAACAGATTCGGTTTCACGTTAGAGAAGTACTCCACCTTGTTGTATTCGCTAGGTGCAGCCACTTTTTCGAACGCCGCCATGTCAGACATGGTGTTTGGAGACTGCTTCGCTTTTGCAACCCACTGGTCAAAAGTCGCGCGGTCTGGCGTAGCGATAGCTTTGAACTTCATACCCGAGAAGCCCGGGCCACTATAGCTGGCGGAGATACCGTCGTAGGTGCCTGCTTCATTCGCAATCAGATGCAGGTTAGTCTGCATACCGGCCATCGCGTAAATCTGGCTGCCCAGACGTGGGATGAAGAAGGAGTTCATTACGGAGTTGGAGGTCACTTTGAACTGAACCGGAGTGTTCGCCGGGAAGGCGATTTCATTCACGGTAGCAATGCCCTGTTCTGGATAGATGAAGAACCATTTCCAGTCCATGGAGACCACTTCAATGGTAATGGGTTTTTCATCGTGAACCAGCGGTTTGCTCGGCTCAAGTGCGTGAGTGGTTTTCCAGGTCAGTACAGCAAGGAACAGGATGATCAGAATAGGTACCGTCCAGACCACAGCTTCCACTTTATTGGAGTGTGACCAGTTAGGGCTATACTTCGCATCTTTATTGCTCGCACGATACTTCCAGGCGAAACCAACAGCCATCAAGATGGCAGGAATAACCACAATCAACATCAGGCCAAAAGCCGTCAGTATCAATGAACGTTGTTCCAGTCCAATCTGTCCTTTGGGGTCTAGTAGTGCAGAATCGCAGCCACTGAGTAATACAGTGCCTGCGAATAATGACAACCATCCCAAACTTTTATTGTATTTCCTGAGTCTCATTTAACGACCTCAATTCCACGGGAGTCTGGTGGCGTTTAAAGTGTGGGGGCATTTTACGGGAAGGTTACATTACTGTAAACATCATTAGCCCTGTGTCAGGAAGGTGTTACCGGGTTCTGCCGCACATGTCACAAGTGTTGCAAATTATGTCGCGTTTCCAGACGGAAGCCGCACGGAGTGGGCGTTATAACGAAAGGGTGTCCCAGCATACCGCAAAAGGGACAATTGGTATAACCATTGCGAAAAACACACAATTAGTTAACAATTAATTATCAATAAAAAGACAACTAAAAAACGAAAATTCAATGTTTCGAATGCTGAATCGTTTAATGAAAAATAGCGTAGCGAAATAAGCTCCAATAATTTCCGAATGCTATCCCGCACAAAACAACAAATATTTTTTTTGTCGATGGCGGTTATTTCACCGTTATAATTTCGGGCTGTTATTACAACGGGAAATAACCTTTCGCTTTTTACTTCATGTCATCTGCGTCTTTCGTAATGACATGAAATCCAGCATCCCACCCGTCAGGATCCCCGCCAGAGCGAGAAACACACCTGCATCAAGCAGAAGGGTTTCAAAAGGAACTGACAAGTCGGTAGTCGCATTCATGATGAGCACCGTGAGCCACCCTACCAGGGCAAAACAACCTGCCATTAGTAGACGCAGGGCAAACCGATAGGCAGCGTGATATTCCGTGCGCGGCATGAAGTGTTCCGTCCGCTGGGTATATTCCAGCGTCTGGCGACAGACCAGCAGCAATAAAATCCCCGGCACGGCCGCCACCACCGAGAAGAGATAAAAGGTCGGCCAACCGTAGGCTTCAACAAACCAGCCCGCGACGGGGCCAACGTATACGCGCCCGACGGCGGAAAGGGCAGAGAGCAGCGCAAACTGGGTAGCGGAAAATGACTTATTGCACAGCGTCATCAGCAGGGCGACAAATGCCGCAGTGCCCATACCGCCGCACAGGTTCTCAAAGAATACCGCCGTCCCCATACTGATCATATTCTTGTCGGTGATCGACAGCAGCCAGTAACCGGCATTCGATGCGCCCTGAAGTATGCCAAATATCAGCAGAGCGCGGAACAGCGTCAGGCGCTGCATCAATACGCCGCCGTACAGCGCGCCGACAATCGTGGCAAACAGACCCAGGGTTTTGTTCACCACGCCGACCTCGCCCGCATCAAACCCGACGCCGCGGATCAGGAAGGTAGTGGTCAGACTCATGGCGAAAGCGTCGCCAAGCTTATAAAGGACAATAAGCAGCAGGATCAGCCAGGCATTATTGCGACCAAAGAAGTCGCGCAGCGGTGCGGCGACGGCCTGCTCCAGCGAGCGTGGAACCGGGATCACATCGCTCGGTTCAGGCGCGAACAGAGTGGCAATAATGCAGGGGATCAGCAGTGCGGCCATCAGCCAGTACATGCCCTGCCAGCCGAGATAGCGGTCAGCAAGCCACAGTGCGAGTCCGCCGGAAACCAGCATACCCAGGCGGTAGCCGAGCACGCTGATTGCCGCACCGGCGCCACGCTCTTCCGCTGGCAGGACGTCCGTTTTCCAGGCGTCAAAAACAATGTCCTGCGAGGCGGAGCAGAAGGCGATGACCACCGCAAGCGCGGCCATCCAGCGCAGCTGCGTTGACGGTTCAAGGAAACCCATTGCGGCAATGGCGAGCAACAGCAGCACCTGCGTCATCACTAACCAGCCGCGACGGCGCCCGAGGAACGGTGGGGTATAGCGATCCATCACTGGCGACCACAGGAACTTAAAGACGTAAGCCTGGCCGACGAGCGAGAAGAAACCAATGGTTTTAAGATCGATGTTCTCAACCGTCATCCACGCCTGTAACGTGCCGGAGGTGAGCGCAAGGGGTAAACCGGAGGCGAAACCCAGGATCAGCAGAATAGCTGATTTCGGTTGCTGGAAAATGCGTAAGTAGTGACTGGACATGTTCTTATGAACAGACCCGGTGAAGCACCGGGTCAGTCAGCAGGATTAACGTGCGTTCTGCTTGATGAAGTCGTGAATGCTGGTGTCCTGTGCCATGTCGGCAATGGTGTCAGTCAGCACGCTGTTAACCGCGTTAGCGATATTTTTGTTGGAGGCCTGGAATGCGCCTTCAACGGAATAGCTTGCACGGTAGTTTTTGTTCATCTTGTTGCCGTTCTTCGCGGTAGCGATGATGGAGATATCGGCTTTGGTCGCAATGTTGTAGCGAACGTTACCCTGGGAGACGTCAGCGTACAGGTTGTTCACGATGATTTGCAGATCAACCGCGCCGCTTGGGCCAATCATGTAGCCACGGGAGGTCATCTGTTTTTCCAGTACTTCCTGCAACAGGAAGCGCAGGTCGCGGGAAGCGGTCAGCGTAACCTGCTGGTTGTCGCGAGTCACTTTCGCCAGCGCCTGGTCCTGACGCTGATCGGCGCCATTAATGCTGACCGTCACGCCCATCAGGCTTGGATCCTGCTGAGGCAGGGTAATTTTTGGTGAAACGTCAATGGTCGTCGGCGGGGTTGCGCAACCGGCGAGCATAAAGAGTGCTACCAACGGAAAGAAGATTTTTTTTAACATTTTCGGGTTCTCAACGAATCGTAAGCAAAGAGAGAAAAATTGCCGCCATCATAACATCGCCAACGGCCAGGGGAAGTGGTCAACGCATGTAAATTCATCGCCTTGTCCGAAAACTGACCACCTTTCCGCTTTTCTCTACCTGTAAGTGACAAAACGTATGAACCTCATAGTGAACTTCATCTGTTTGGATGAGAAAATCAGACGAAAGCTAAATATTTGTTGTCACGGTGTAATGGAACCGGTAAAAGCGGCTAATATTTAAAGGGATGGGTGACATCTTAGCGTTGTCGGAGGAGTGATTTCATGATGATACGTGAACAGATAGAAGAAAAATTAAGGGCAGCGTTCAACCCTGTGTTTCTCGAAGTTGTCGACGAAAGCTATCGTCATAACGTGCCGGCAGGTTCTGAAAGCCACTTCAAAGTGGTTCTGGTCAGCGATCGCTTCACGGGAGAACGTTTCCTGAACCGACACCGCTTGATCTACAGCACCTTGACGGAAGAACTCTCCACAACCGTACATGCGCTGGCGCTGCATACCTACACCATTAAGGAATGGGAAGGGCTGCAGGATACGGTATTCGCATCACCGCCTTGTCGGGGTGCAGGCACCATCGCCTGATAAATCGGATTTGCAACCGCCGGAGTTTTTCCAGTATGTTGCTTACAGATTTCGTCAAAACGGCCTTCGGGCCGTTTTGTTTTGTCTGAGTTTTGAGCGGATGGCGCGTTTTTAAGGCTAAAAATAGCCTTAAAGTGTGAAAAAAGCCGCAGCAACATGCTCCAACCGTTCTCGACTCACCTAAGTGATGCCGCTATAATGCCGCGTCTTATTGAATGTCTTCGGGATGATTCTGGCGACAGGGAATGTGAATCTGCACATAAGAGAGCATCCCGGTATAACAGACAGATTCAGAGTTGACCGAGCACTGTGATTTTTTTGAGGTAACAAGATGCAAGTTTCAGTTGAAACCACTCAAGGCCTTGGCCGCCGTGTAACGATTACTATCGCTGCTGACAGCATCGAAACTGCTGTGAAAAGCGAGCTGGTCAACGTAGCAAAAAAAGTACGTATTGACGGCTTCCGCAAGGGCAAAGTACCAATGAATGTTGTTGCTCAGCGTTATGGCGCTTCCGTGCGTCAGGATGTGCTGGGTGAACTGATGAGCCGCAACTTTATCGACGCGATCATCAAAGAAAAAATCAATCCAGCCGGCGCGCCAAACTACGTTCCAGGTGAATACAAGCAGGGCGAAGACTTCACCTATTCCGTAGAGTTCGAAGTGTACCCGGAAGTTGAGCTGAAAGGTCTGGAATCAATCGAAGTTGAAAAACCGATCGTTTCCGTGACTGACGAAGACGTTGACGGCATGCTGGATACCCTGCGTAAGCAGCAGGCGAACTGGAAAGAGAAAGAAGGCGCTGTTGACGCGGAAGACCGCGTAACCATCGACTTCACCGGTTCAGTAGACGGCGAAGAGTTCGAAGGCGGTAAAGCGTCTGATTTCGTACTGGCGATGGGTCAGGGTCGTATGATCCCAGGCTTCGAAGACGGTATCAAAGGCCACAAAGCAGGCGAAGAGTTCACCATCGACGTGACCTTCCCTGAAGAATACCACGCTGAAAACCTGAAAGGTAAAGCAGCGAAGTTCGTCATCAACCTGAAGAAAGTTGAAGAGCGCGAACTGCCAGAACTGACTGAAGAATTCATCAAGCGTTTCGGCGTGGAAGATGGTTCTGTTGCGGGTCTGCGTGCTGAAGTGCGTAAAAACATGGAGCGCGAGCTGAACGGCGCTGTACGTAACCGTGTGAAGTCTCAGGCGATTGAAGGTCTGGTGAAAGCGAACGACATCGACGTTCCTGCTGCCCTGATCGACAGCGAAATCGACGTTCTGCGCCGTCAGGCTGCACAGCGCTTCGGTGGCAACCAGCAGCAAGCGATGGAACTGCCACGCGAGCTGTTCGAAGAGCAAGCGAAACGTCGCGTTGTTGTTGGCCTGCTGCTGGGTGAAGTGATTCGTACCCACGAGCTGAAAGCTGACGAAGAGCGTGTGAAAGGCCTGATCGAAGAGATGGCTTCTGCATACGAAGATCCATCAGAAGTGATCGAGTTCTACGGTAAGAACAAAGAGCTGATGGACAACATGCGCAACGTTGCACTGGAAGAGCAGGCTGTTGAAGCGGTACTGGCGAAAGCGAAAGTAACCGAAAAAGAGACCTCTTTCACCGAACTGATGAACCAGCAGGCGTAATTTCGCCCCAACGGTTTAAAGTTTGAACAAAAAACCCGTTGCCCTCCGGCGACGGGTTTTTTTTATCACAGCTTTAGTCCTGGAAGGGTGCTAAAACGCCCTTTCAGTGTTAGCGTTACAACAAAACGTTGTTATGCTTGAAATAGGGCATGGCGACCCCCATTAGTATGTAATCACGATGATTGAGACTGGCTGATAATCCGTCCATAAGGTTACAATCAGTACAGCAGGTGTTTTCAATTTTGAACCAGGAGACGGAAATGTCATACAGTGGCGAACGAGATAACTTTGCACCCCATATGGCGCTGGTGCCAATGGTTATTGAACAGACCTCACGCGGTGAGCGATCTTTCGATATCTATTCCCGTCTGCTCAAGGAACGCGTTATCTTTCTGACCGGCCAGGTGGAAGACCATATGGCTAACCTGATCGTGGCGCAGATGCTGTTCCTGGAAGCGGAAAACCCGGAAAAAGACATTTACCTGTACATCAACTCGCCGGGCGGTGTGATTACGGCGGGCATGTCTATTTATGACACCATGCAATTCATCAAGCCGGATGTCAGCACCATCTGTATGGGACAGGCGGCGTCCATGGGGGCTTTCCTGTTAACCGCAGGGGCGAAAGGTAAGCGTTTCTGCCTGCCTAACTCCCGCGTGATGATTCACCAGCCGCTGGGTGGTTACCAGGGCCAGGCGACGGATATTGAAATCCACGCCCGAGAAATTCTGAAAGTAAAAGCGCGCATGAATGAACTTATGGCGCAGCATACGGGTCAACCACTCGAGCAGATCGAGCGCGATACCGAGCGCGATCGCTTCCTGTCTGCACCTGAGGCAGTTGAGTACGGCTTAGTCGACTCCATTTTGACCCATCGTAATTGATGCCCGCGACGCGAGTGTGCCGCTATACTAATTTAGGGCGGCACGTTGCCTGTAAGCAGCTTGCGTCTGAGTATGGCATTTGCGTCGTCATGTGCGGCACATAGAACTTAAAAAGAGGTTTGGACTCATGACAGATAAACGCAAAGATGGTTCGGGCAAACTGCTGTACTGCTCTTTTTGCGGCAAAAGCCAGCATGAAGTGCGTAAACTGATTGCCGGGCCGTCCGTGTATATCTGCGACGAATGCGTCGATTTATGTAACGACATCATTCGCGAAGAGATTAAAGAAGTCGCGCCGCACCGTGAGCGCAGCGCGTTACCAACGCCACACGAGATTCGCCACCACCTGGACGACTATGTCATTGGTCAGGAGCAGGCGAAAAAAGTGCTGGCGGTGGCGGTATACAACCACTACAAGCGTCTGCGTAACGGCGATACCAGCAATGGCGTGGAACTGGGCAAAAGTAACATTCTGCTGATCGGGCCTACGGGTTCCGGTAAAACGTTGCTGGCGGAAACGCTGGCGCGCCTGCTGGATGTTCCGTTCACCATGGCGGATGCCACCACCCTGACCGAAGCCGGTTATGTGGGCGAAGACGTTGAAAATATTATCCAGAAGCTGCTCCAGAAGTGCGATTACGACGTACAGAAAGCCCAGCGCGGGATCGTCTATATCGATGAGATTGACAAAATCTCCCGTAAATCAGACAACCCATCCATCACCCGTGACGTCTCGGGCGAAGGCGTGCAGCAGGCGCTCCTGAAGCTGATTGAAGGTACGGTTGCGGCTGTTCCACCGCAGGGTGGGCGTAAACATCCGCAGCAGGAATTCTTGCAGGTTGATACCTCCAAGATCCTGTTTATCTGTGGTGGTGCGTTTGCAGGCCTGGATAAAGTGATCTCACACCGTGTGGAAACCGGCTCCGGCATTGGTTTTGGCGCAACGGTGAAAGCTACGTCTGAAAAACCAAACGAAGGCCAGCTGCTGGCGCAGGTTGAACCGGAAGATCTGATCAAATTTGGTTTGATTCCGGAATTTATCGGCCGTCTGCCGGTTGTGGCGACCCTGAACGAACTGAGCGAAGACGCGCTGATTCAGATCCTGAAAGAGCCGAAAAACGCGCTGACCAAGCAGTATCAGGCGCTGTTTAATCTGGAAGGCGTTGAGCTGGAATTCCGTGACGAAGCACTGGACGCGATTGCCAAGAAAGCGATGGCGCGTAAAACCGGTGCCCGTGGCCTGCGTTCTATCGTGGAAGCAGCATTGCTCGACACGATGTACGATCTCCCTTCTATGGAAGATGTCGAAAAAGTCGTGATCGACGAGTCCGTCATTGGTGGCCAGACCAAGCCGTTACTGATTTACGGTAAACCGGAAGCGCAGCAGGCATCTGGCGAATAATTCACCATTTCATACAATCAGTTAATCAAAAAGGGGGGATTTTATCTCCCCTTTACTTTTTCCGTATTCATGGCGTTGAATGTATGGGAAACATCCCCATATACTGGATTACATGTTAATGGTTGTGTGAAGCACAGTTACATGACCAGTTTACCTGGCGGACACTAAACTAAGAGAGAGCTCTATGAATCCTGAGCGTTCTGAACGCATTGAAATCCCCGTATTGCCGTTGCGCGATGTGGTGGTTTATCCGCACATGGTCATACCCTTATTTGTAGGGCGGGAAAAATCTATCCGTTGCCTCGAAGCCGCCATGGATCATGATAAAAAAATCATGTTGGTTGCGCAGAAGGAAGCATCAACGGATGAGCCGGGTGTAAACGATCTTTTCACCGTCGGGACCGTGGCCTCTATTTTGCAGATGCTGAAGCTGCCAGACGGCACCGTGAAGGTGCTGGTGGAAGGCTTACAGCGCGCGCGTATTACCACTCTGTCAGACGATGGCGAGCACTTCTCTGCGAAGGCAGAGTACCTTGATTCACCGGAACTTGATGAGCGCGAGCAGGAAGTGCTGGTACGCACCGCGATCAGCCAGTTTGAAGGCTACATCAAGCTGAACAAGAAAATCCCACCTGAAGTGCTGACGTCGCTGAACAGCATCGACGATCCTGCACGTCTGGCGGATACCATCGCTGCGCACATGCCGCTGAAGCTGGCTGACAAACAGTCCGTGCTGGAAATGTCCGACGTTAACGAACGTCTGGAATACCTGATGGCGATGATGGAGTCTGAGATCGATCTGCTCCAGGTTGAGAAGCGCATTCGCAACCGCGTCAAAAAGCAGATGGAAAAATCGCAGCGTGAGTACTATCTGAACGAGCAAATGAAAGCCATTCAGAAAGAGCTCGGCGAGATGGACGATGCGCCGGATGAAAACGAAGCGCTGAAGCGTAAGATCGACGCGGCGAAGATGCCGAAAGAGGCGAAAGAGAAAGCCGAAGCTGAGTTGCAGAAGCTGAAAATGATGTCTCCGATGTCGGCGGAAGCGACCGTTGTACGCGGCTACATTGAGTGGATGGTTCAGGTTCCATGGAATGCCCGCAGCAAGGTCAAAAAAGACCTGCGTCAGGCACAGGAAATCCTCGATACCGACCACTATGGCCTGGAACGTGTGAAAGACCGCATTCTTGAGTACCTCGCGGTACAGAGCCGGGTGAACAAAATCAAAGGTCCAATCTTGTGCCTGGTAGGGCCTCCAGGGGTGGGTAAAACCTCTCTGGGCCAGTCCATCGCCAAAGCGACCGGACGTAAGTACATCCGTATGGCGCTGGGCGGCGTGCGTGATGAAGCGGAAATCCGCGGTCACCGCCGTACCTATATCGGTTCTATGCCGGGCAAGCTGATCCAGAAGATGGCGAAAGTGGGCGTCAAAAACCCGCTGTTCCTCCTCGACGAGATCGACAAAATGTCTTCGGACATGCGTGGCGATCCGGCGTCGGCGCTGCTGGAAGTGCTTGATCCAGAGCAGAACGTGGCGTTCAGCGATCACTACCTGGAAGTCGATTACGACCTGAGCGATGTGATGTTCGTGGCGACGTCGAATTCCATGAACATTCCGGCACCGCTGCTGGACCGTATGGAAGTGATCCGTCTGTCCGGTTATACCGAAGACGAGAAGCTGAACATTGCTAAGCAGCACCTGCTGCCGAAGCAGATTGAGCGTAACGCGCTGAAAGCTAACGAGCTGACCGTTGAGGACAGCGCTATTGTCGGCATTATTCGTTACTACACCCGTGAAGCGGGCGTGCGTAGCCTTGAGCGTGAGATCTCTAAACTGTGCCGTAAGGCAGTTAAGCAGCTGCTGCTGGATAAGAGCCTGAAGCACATCGTGATTAACGGCGACAATCTGCATGCTTACCTCGGCGTTCAGCGCTTCGACTATGGCCGTGCGGACAACGAAAACCGCGTTGGTCAGGTGACTGGACTGGCGTGGACGGAAGTGGGTGGCGATCTCCTGACCATTGAAACCGCCTGTGTACCGGGTAAAGGCAAGCTGACCTACACTGGCTCGCTCGGTGAAGTGATGCAGGAGTCCATCCAGGCAGCGTTGACCGTGGTGCGTGCGCGCGCGGAAAAACTGGGTATCAACCCGGATTTCTACGAAAAACGCGACATTCACGTTCACGTTCCGGAAGGGGCGACGCCGAAAGATGGCCCAAGCGCGGGTATTGCTATGTGTACGGCGCTGGTTTCCTGCCTGACGGGGAACCCGGTCCGTGCTGATGTGGCCATGACTGGTGAAATTACGCTGCGTGGTCAGGTACTGCCCATCGGCGGGTTAAAAGAAAAACTGCTGGCGGCACACCGTGGTGGGATCAAAACCGTATTGATTCCTTACGAGAATAAACGCGATCTGGAAGAGATTCCGGACAACGTTATTGCCGATTTGCAGATCCATCCGGTGAAACGCATTGAGGAAGTTCTGACTCTCGCACTGCAAAATGAACCGTCCGGAATGCAGGTTGTAACCGCAAAATAGTGACCTCGCGCAAAGAGCGCTAATAAAAACAAGGCTGGTAAGTCATTTCGTACTTGCCAGCCTTTTTTTGTATAGCTAATTTAGATTGCTGATTGGGTTAGCCATCAACAACGGGTGTTGTAAGGTCATAGCAGGACTGATATAACTGCTGCGCGGTCGCGCTGTGAAGGATTCAGGTGCGATATAAATTATAAAGAGAGGAAGAGAACAGTGAATAAATCTCAACTGATTGACAAAATTGCTGCGGGTGCTGATATTTCTAAAGCTGCAGCTGGACGTGCTTTAGATGCTTTAATTGCTTCTGTTACTGAATCTCTGCAAGCTGGGGACGACGTTGCACTGGTAGGCTTCGGTACTTTTGCGGTTAAAGAGCGTGCTGCCCGTACTGGCCGCAACCCGCAGACCGGTAAAGAGATCACCATTGCTGCCGCTAAAGTGCCGGGTTTCCGTGCAGGTAAGGCGCTGAAAGACGCAGTAAATTGATTGCTTTCCCGCTCCAGGGAAGCTGAAAAGTACAAGGGCGCATCGTTTGATGTGCCTTTTTTGTTTGTCCAGACCTGATTTGTGCGAGTTTATGCGAGTTGTGGGCTGACAATTGCCCTGTTTTCTTGTCACAATACGCCTTTACGCGCGACGGTCAGGATTTTCCGTCAGCGTCAGGTAACCAGTCACCTACAGCGGAGTGTTGTTACACCATGATGGACAGCTTACGCACGGCTGCTAACAGTCTCGTGCTCAAGATTATTTTCGGTATCATTATCGTGTCGTTCATATTGACCGGTGTGAGTAGTTACCTCATCGGCGGTGGCGCGAACTACGCCGCAAAAGTGAATGGCCAGGAAATTAGCCGTGGGCAGTTCGAGAACGCTTTTGCTGGTGAACGTAACCGCATGCAGCAACAGCTGGGCGACCAATACTCTGAACTTGCAGCCAACGAAGGCTATATGAAAAACCTGCGTCAGCAGACGTTGAACCGCCTTATCGACGAAGCGCTGCTGGACCAGTACGCGAAAAGCCTCGGTCTGGGCATCAGCGATGAGCAGGTTAAAAAAGCCATCTTCTCGACGCAGGCTTTCCAGTCTAATGGGAAGTTCGACAACGCGCGTTACAACAGCATTGTTAACCAGATGGGGATGACGGCTGACCAGTACGCACAGGCGCTGCGTAACCAGTTGACCACGCAACAGCTGATCAACGCGGTGGTGGGCACCGATTTCATGCTGAAAGGCGAAACTGAAGCGCTGGCGGCACTGGTAGCGCAGCAACGCGTGGTGCGTGAAGCGACGATTGATGTCAATGCACTGGCGGCGAAACAGCAGGTTAGCGACGCTGAAGTTAATGCTTACTACGAGCAAAACAAGAACAACTTCATCTCTCCGGAACAGTTCCGCGTAAGCTATATCAAGCTGGATGCTGCCGCGATGCAGAAAAACGCGACTGACGCCGAGATCCAGTCTTATTACGACCAGCATCAGGATCAGTTCACTCAGCCGCAGCGTAACCGTTACAGCGTGATCCAGACCAAAACGGAAGCAGAAGCAAAAGCCGTGCTGGACGAGCTGAACAAAGGCGCTGATTTCGCGACCGTGGCGAAAGCAAAATCCACCGACATTATTTCTGCCAAAAACGGTGGTGATATGGGCTGGCTGGAAGATTCCACTACCCCGGACGAGCTGAAAAATGCGGGTCTTAAAGAGAAAGGCCAACTGTCTGGTGTAATCAAATCCTCCGTTGGCTTCCTGGTGGCGCGTCTGGACGATGTCGTGGCGGCGAAAACCAAGCCGCTGGCTGACGTTCGTGATGATATCGCTGCGAAAGTGAAGCAGGAGAAAGCGCTGGACGCCTTCTATGCTCTGCAACAGAAAGTGAGCGATGCCGCAAGCAACGACAACGAATCACTGGCGGGCGCTGAGCAGGCTGCTGGCGTGAAAGCGGTTGAGACGGGCTGGTTCAGCCATGAAAATCTGCCGGAAGAACTGAACTTCAAACCGGTTTCAGATGCCATTTTCAATGGTGGTCTGGTAGGTGAGAACGGTACGCCGGGCAGCAACTCAGACATCATTACCGTTGACGGTGACCGTGCGTTCGTACTGCGCGTCAGCGAGCACAAAGCCGAGGCAGTGAAGCCCCTGGCGGAAGTGAAAGATCAGGTGGTGGCGCTGGTCAAACACAACAAAGCGGCACAGCAGGCAAAACTGGATGCAGAGAAAATTCTGGCCGATCTGAAAGCCGGTAAGAACGATGCACTGAAAGCGGCTGGCCTGAACTTTGGCGAAGCCAAAACGCTGAGCCGTACCGGTCAGGATCCTGTCAGCCAGGCGGCGTTTGGTCTGAGCCTGCCGGCGAAAGACAAACCTGTCTTTGGCACCACGACCGATATGCAGGGTAACGTGGTGATTCTGGCGCTGGATGAAGTCAAAGCCGGCACGCTGCCAGACGCGCAGAAGAAGGCTATGGTTCAGGGAATTACCCAGAATAATGCCCAGATTGCTTTCGAAGCGATGATGAGCAACCTGCGTAAAGAAGCCAAAATCAAGCTGGGTGATGTGGTGACCCAGGAGCAATAATTACGTACCTGCTCGCAGATTTTCGTAACGCTCTGCAAAAACTAAAGGCCGCTTTCGCGGCCTTTTCCATTTCTGCAATCTGCTGTTTGTCCCTGTTTTCTCGTACGGCTATCGTGGCGTGGCTGTCAACAAACAAGGAGAAAACAGCATGAAATGTGGAATCAAAGCACTGTTAATTACACTGGCTATTGCCACTTCCGGGATGAGTGCGGGCGCGCTGGCGGCGTCGCCCTCGGCTAAAGCGCAGGCTGCACAGAACAAAACAGACTCAGCTGCGCAGGCTTATACGCAATCAAAAGCGACTGATGCCGGTAAAAGTGCAGAGGATGACGGTACGCGAGTCAGCATCAATTCGGCATCGGCAGAAGAGCTCGCGCGCGTGATGAACGGTGTGGGACTTAAAAAAGCCCAGGCCATTGTTAGCTACCGCGAGGAGTACGGTCCTTTCAAAACCCTTGACGATCTCAAGCAGGTGCCGGGTATGGGCAGCGCGCTGGTTGAGCGCAATCTCGCACACCTGACGCTGTAATCGCGTAATCACTTGCACTGCGGCAAAAATTTGCCAGGATAAAGAGGTCATACCAGTTATGACCTCTGAACCTATAACAACGAAAGGCTATTGCGCTATGCAGACACAAATCAAAGTCCGTGGTTATCACCTCGATGTTTACCAGCACGTCAATAACGCCCGCTACCTTGAATTTCTTGAAGAGGCGCGCTGGGATGGCCTGGAGAACAGCGAAAGCTTCCAGTGGCTGACCGCACACAACATCGCGTTTGTGGTCGTCAACATCAACATTAACTACCGCCGCCCGGCTGTGCTTGGGGATGTGCTCACCGTGACCAGTGAGGTCCAACAACTGAATGGCAAAAGTGGTGTATTGAGCCAGGTCGTCACGCTTGAGCCAGAAGGGCAGGTGGTGGCCGATGCGCTGATCACCTTTGTCTGTATCGATCTCAAAACCCAGAAAGCGTTGCCGCTGGAAGGGGAGTTGCGCGAAAAGCTGGAGCTGATGATCGCATAAGTAATATTCAGGAATGCCCGCGCTGTCGACTCCTGTTGTACGACAGCGCGGACAGTTAGCCCTTATTTCAGACCGGTCTTTTTCTGCATCGCGGCCATCACGCCCGCTTTATCCGCAAGATAATGATTCAGACCGTTCGCGCGCAGGTTACAGGCGGCACACTGCCCGCAGCCGTCCCCTTTAATGCCGTTGTAGCAGGTCAGGGTCTCGTTGCGAACGACATCCAGCTTGCCCCAGTAGTCGGCCAGCGCCCAGGTTTCGGCTTTATCCAGCCACATCAGCGGCGTTTCGAAGCGGGTCTCTTTTGCCATTCCCAGATCCACGGCGTGATTGAGCGCTTTCACGAATTCATCCCGGCAGTCCGGGTAGCCAGAGAAGTCGGTCTCACACACGCCCGTGATCACCGCTTCGGCTTTCACCTGGTAGGCATAGATTGCCGTCAGGGTCAGGAAGAGAATATTACGCCCAGGTACGAAGGTATTCGGAATGCCGCTGGCATCCGGTTCGTAATCAGGCACCGGAATGCTGTCGCGGGTGAGGCTGCTGACGGCCAGTTCATTTAACAGCGTCACGTCCAGCACTTTATGAGCGCGGGCGCCCAGTTTGAGGGCCAGTTCACGAGCGACATCGATTTCAGCGCGATGACGCTGACCATAATCAAAAGTGACGCAATGCACTTCATCATACTGGTGAAGTGCCTGAATCAGGCAGGTTGTGGAATCTTGTCCTCCGCTGAACACGACGACGGCACGTTTCATAGATCATCTCGACAGTTACGGTAAAAGCGTCATGTTAACGCCTGGCTAAAGCGGCGACCAGCTTCTTCACGCGTTTGGTGGAGGAAGCCAGGCTTCGGTGAAGTCAAACCAGCCGCGAGTGTTAAGGCGTATGCCGTTGACCCCCGGAGGCGCGCTGATTTGATACTGGTAGTTAAAGAGCGGTGTCAGGACGGCTGTCTCCATTAATCGGCTGAAGATAGCCTGAAGTCCTGCGTGTCGGTCACGTTCGTCGGCCTGCGTCTGCACCGCATCCAGCGTGGCCTGCAAATGGGCGTATGCCGGTGCGCTCAGCAGATGCGGCCAGAGCGCATCGCAGCGGAGCCATTGCTCAAGGGTATACGCTGGCGCTTCGCCAATCAGTCTGTCTCCCATCATGATGTCTGCATCGGCAAGCTGCTGGCAACCGTCCCACGTCTTGGCGTCGTGAAAGATGACGGTCAGTTCACAACCTTGCCGCGCAAGGTATGCTTTTAACTGGCTGGCCATGGTGTGAAGCTCAACCGGCAGGTGGTAGACAAGCGTCAATGCCTCTGGCAGCACAACGTCGGTTAAATCAGTCCACTGGGGGATCGCCCAGCCGGGAAGCAGTTCTTCGGTAGGAGTGATGAGCCCTTCGTTCAGGGGAAGCGTGTGCAGCAGCGTTGAGAGATGAATGATATTAATCAGCCGCTTTGCCTGAAGTTCGCTCAGACGCGGACTTTGTTTCAGCGTGAGGTAGCAGAAGCCCAGACTGGTGCTGTTACTCACCAGCCGCAGGCTGGTCAGCTCGTCGGCCTCGCCAATGGCGATTTGCACCGGGTGGCGACAGCTGGTGCCCAGACTGTAGTCAAAAAGCTGGGGCGTGATCCAGTACTCGATAGCCTTAAGTAACGGATGACCAAGGTGATACTGCTCGTGGCTTTCCAGACGCACCAGTTCAGGCTCAAAAACGCTCAGCCGAAAGGGACCGCTGCCCACCACGGGGTAATCAGGATGCGCCAGACGGCTACAGTAGGTTGCCAGCCTGTGCGCCAGCCAGTAGTCAGGTTGATGGAGAATAAACGTCAGGCTTTGCGGATGCGTGGTTTCGATACGTAAGACGCTGCGGAAAAGCGTGTCCATGCCGGGCTGCGATAGCAGCGCCGTCAGGCTTTGCCTGAGCTGTGCCGTCTCTATTTTATCGCCGTTATGCCAGTGCAGGGTGGAGCGTATGTAGAAATGCCAGCGCAGGCCGTCAGCAGAGACTTCCCAGTGATGCGCCAGATCGCCCGTGGGTTCACTGCTGTTACCATTAAAACGCGTCAAACCAGAGAATACCTGTCCCGCCAGATGCTGCTCCGCCCGGCCAGGGAGAAACCCCGGCTGAAGCGGCTCCAGCGAGCGATAGTAGGGAATACGCAGCGTCGGCGTATCGTTCTGCCATTGCCCGCCCATAAACGGATGCAGCAGCGATCGCAAATCTTCAGGCGCGAGCTGGGCCAGCTCCAGCGCGTTGTGCTGCTGTCCACTTTTCAGGGCCTCTTCCATCATCGTATTACGCAACGAATCCGGGGTGACGTGAAAGCGTAATTCCCCACGCTTTCCTCGTCCGGAGCGGGCGTGCCAGCTTAGCCAGCCCGCCTCCTGCGCCTGGCGCAGCAGGGTGCGTACATGTCGCTCGCTGCAAAAGCAGCGGCTGGCAAGTTCACTGATGGTCACCTGCTGCGTTGCGCCGGCGGAGGGGTGCCACAGACGCTGATACTGGTTAAGACGGTTAAGCTGGCGCATGAAAAACCCGGAACAATAATTATCATCTATTCACTATTACTTCCGTATATCTCACGTAATACTGATGCACAAGTTAACCGCATCACATTTCGGGAGTAATTATGGCTCGGCTCGCTGCATTTGATATGGACGGCACGCTGTTAATGCCGGATCACCGTTTAGGGGAGAAAACCCTGAACACACTTAAGCGCCTGCGCGAGCGTGAAGTCACCCTGACGTTTGCCACTGGTCGTCATGTGCTGGAGATGCGCCATCTGCTGGGAACATTTGCCCTCGATGCGTTCCTGATCACCGGCAACGGGACGCGCATTCACTCCGTCGAGGGCGATGTGCTGCACCGTCAGGATCTGGATCCGGAAGTGGCGGACATCGTCCTGCACAGCACCTGGGATACGCAGGCCAGCGTGCATGTTTTTAACGATGAAGGCTGGTTTACCGGGCGTGAGATCCCGGCCTTGCTGCACGCTCACGTTTACAGTGGCTTTAAATATCAGCTCATCGATTTGCGCCGCATTCCGGCACACAAGGTAACCAAGATCTGCTTCTGCGGCGATCACGACGATCTCTGCCGCCTGCGTATTCAGCTTAACGAGGCGCTGGGCGACCGGGCGCACCTGACCTTCTCGGCGGTGGACTGTCTTGAAGTGCTGCCGGTGGGCTGTAACAAAGGATCTGCGCTGGCGGTGCTGAGCGATCGTCTGGGGCTGACGATGCAGGACTGTATGGCCTTTGGTGACGCCATGAACGACCATGAGATGCTGAGCAGCGTAGGCCGTGGTCTGATTATGGGGAACGCGATGCCGCAACTTATCGCCGCGCTCCCGCATTTACCGGTTATCGGACACTGTCGTAACGAAGCGGTGTCCCATTTTTTGACGCATTGGCTGGACAAAAATAACCTCCCATATTCCCCCGAATAGCGAGATCCTTCCAGCAAGCCAGGCTAAAGCCTGGCTTTTTTTTATTTCACCAGATGCGAAATCTGCGCTTTCCACGGTTCAACATCGCCAATATTGGCCTGCACCCATTCTGCGTTGTAATAGGTGTCCAGGTAGCGCTCCCCGCTGTCGCACAGCAGCGTGACGACAGAGCCGCTAAGGCCTTCTTCACGCATTCTCGCGGCCAGTTGTAGCGCCCCCCACATATTGGTGCCGGTAGAGGCCCCGACTTTACGGCCAAGCTGTGTCTCCAGCCAGTGCGCCGTCGCGACGCTGGCGGCGTCCGGCACGCGGAGCATCTCATCCACAACGTCCGGAATGAACGAGGGTTCGACGCGCGGGCGACCAATTCCTTCGATCTTGCTCCCCACAGGGCTGCGCAGGCTGGCATCGCGAGATTGCCAGTAATCAAGGAACACCGAGTTCTGAGGGTCAACCACCATCAGCTGCGTATCATAACCCTGACAGCGGATATAACGTCCGATGGTGGCGGAGGTTCCGCCCGTGCCCGCGCTCATGACAATGTAAGAGGGGACGGGATGTGGCTCGTGGGTCATCTGGCGGAAAATGCTGTCCGCAATGTTATTATTGCCGCGCCAGTCGGTGGCGCGCTCGGCGAAGGTGAACTGGTCCATATAGTGACCATTTAGTTCGCGGGCCAGCATTTCGGAGGCCGCATAGATTTCGCAGGCGCTTTCCACAAAGTGGCAGCGTCCGCCGTAAAATTCGATCTGTTCAATTTTACGTTTCGCCGTGCAGGAGGGCATCACAGCGATAAACGGCAGGCCCAGCAGGCGGGCAAAGTAGGCCTCTGAGACGGCAGTTGATCCGGACGACGATTCAATAATCGTGGTGCCTTCTTTAATCCAGCCGTTACATAAACCGTATAAAAAGAGTGAACGCGCCAGGCGATGCTTCAGGCTGCCGGTAGGATGGGTACTTTCATCCTTCAGGTAAAGCTGAATGCCGGGAAATCCAGGCAAAGGCAGGCGGATCAAATGGGTATCTGCCGAGCGCTGATAGTCGGCATTTATTTCGCTGATGGCATGTTTAACCCAGGTGCTATTCATCGTAGTTATCCGTTTGTCATTTTGTGCCCAGCATAGCGAAAAGCACAGAAAAAATTGTTGCTATCTGGCCTTTAAAATAGAATGTAAGGAGAATAATTTTCTCTGGGAGGTGGATATGCTAGATAAAATTGACCGCAAGCTGCTTTCTTTGCTGCAAAGCGACTGCACCCTCTCTTTGCAGGCGCTGGCAGATGCCGTTAATCTGACCACCACACCGTGCTGGAAGCGCCTCAAGAAGCTGGAAGACGATGGCATTCTGCTGGGACGTGTGGCGCTGCTGGACCCCGAAAAACTGGGGCTTGGACTGACCGCCTTCGTCCTGATAAAAACGCAGCATCACAGCAGCGAATGGTACAGCCGCTTCGTCACCCAGGTTTCCGACATGCCCGAGGTGCTCGGCTTCTGGCGCATGGCGGGGGAATACGACTATCTTATGCGCGTTCAGGTGGCAGACATGAAGCGCTACGATGATTTTTACAAGCGGCTGGTCAATAGCGTACCGGGCTTGTCCGATGTCACCTCCAGTTTCGCCATGGAACAGATTAAATACACCACAGCGTTACCCATTGAATAACTTCATAAAATATCTTCAGGAAAAGACCGCGTGCGATTATTTGCCCAATTAAGCTGGTACTTTCGTCGGGAGTGGCAACGCTACCTCGGCGCGGTGGCCCTGCTTATTATCATTGCCATTTTGCAACTGATCCCGCCCAAAGTGGTGGGATACGTCGTGGATGGTGTTACGGAACAACATTACACCGCCGCACGGGTGATGATGTGGGTCGGTACGCTGGTGTTGACGGCCGTGGTGGTTTACCTGCTGCGTTATGTCTGGCGCGTGCTGCTGTTCGGCGCGTCCTATCAGCTTGCCGTTGAGCTGCGCGAGGACTTTTACCGCCAGCTGAGCCGCCAGCACCCTGAGTTTTATCTGCGTCACCGTACCGGGGATCTCATCGCCCGCGCCACTAACGATGTGGACCGTGTGGTGTTTGCCGCCGGTGAAGGGGTGTTAACGCTGGTGGATTCCCTGGTGATGGGCTGTGCGGTACTGATTGTGATGTCTACGCAAATTAGCTGGGAGCTCACGCTGCTGGCGTTGCTGCCGATGCCGCTGATGGCGCTGGCGATTAACCGCTACGGCGAGCAGCTCCATGAACGCTTTAAGCTGGCGCAGGCGGCGTTCTCGTCGTTAAACGATCGCACCCAGGAGAGCATGACCAGCATCCGCATGATCAAAGCGTTTGGTCTGGAAGACAGGCAGTCCGCGCTGTTTGCGGCCGACGCCGCCGATACCGGTGCGAAAAACATGCGCGTGGCGCGTATAGACGCCCGCTTTGATCCGACAATTTATATTGCGATTGGCATGGCGAACCTGCTGGCGGTGGGCGGCGGCAGCTGGATGGTGGTGCGAGGCACCATGACCCTCGGGCAGTTAACCAGCTTTGCGATGTACCTCGGGCTGATGATTTGGCCGATGCTGGCGCTGGCCTGGATGTTTAACATCGTTGAACGTGGGAGCGCCGCCTACAGCCGTATCCGCGCCATGCTGGCGGAAGTGCCGGTAGTGAACGATGGCAGCGAGCCGGTACCGGAAGGTCCGGGTGTTCTGAAGGCTGATATCCGCGTCTTTATCTACCCGCAAACGGAACATCCGGTGCTTGAAAACGTCAGTTTCACGCTGCGTCCTGGTCAGATGCTGGGCATCTGCGGCCCGACGGGCTCCGGTAAAAGCACCATTCTGTCACTGATTCAGCGCCATTTTGACGTGAGCGAAGGCGATATCCGTTTCCATGACGTCCCCCTGCCACGTTTGCTGCTGGATGACTGGCGCAGCCGCCTGGCGGTCGTCAGCCAGACGCCGTTTTTGTTTTCAGACACCATAGCCAACAATATCGCGCTCGGGTGCCCGACGGCGACACAGGACCAGATCGAGCATGTGGCGCGCTTAGCCAGCGTCCATGAGGATATTCTGCGCCTGCCGCAGGGCTACGACACAGAAGTGGGTGAGCGGGGCGTTATGCTCTCCGGTGGACAAAAACAGCGTATCTCTATTGCCCGCGCGCTGCTGCTGGACGCTGAGATCCTGATTCTGGATGATGCGCTGTCCGCGGTTGACGGGCGTACCGAGCATCAAATTCTGCATAACCTTCGCCAGTGGGGGGAGGGGCGCACGGTCATCATCAGCGCGCACCGTCTGTCGGCCCTTACCGAAGCCAGTGAAATTCTGGTGCTTCAGCACGGGCATATTGCCCAACGTGGTCAGCATGAACAGCTCGCCGGGCAGGCCGGCTGGTATCGGGATATGTACCGCTATCAACAGCTTGAAGCTGCGCTGGATGAGGAGGTCACCGATGCGTAAGTTTGGACAGATGTGGCCGACGTTAAAACGGCTGCTCGCCTATGGCTCACCGTGGCGCAAACCGCTTTCCATCGCCGTGCTGTTACTGTGGATCGCCGCGATTGCGGAGGTGACCGGTCCGCTGCTTATCAGCTATTTTATCGATAACATGGTGGCGAAAAGCTATCTGCCGCTGGGGCTGGTGGCGGGGCTGGGTGTGGCGTATGTCGGGCTACAGCTGACGGCGGCGGGGCTGCACTATGCGCAGTCGCTGCTGTTTAACCGGGCCGCCGTGGGCGTGGTCCAGCAGCTACGCACGGATGTGATGGATGCCGCGCTGCGTCAGCCGCTGAGCGAGTTTGATACCCAGCCGGTCGGGCAGGTTATTTCGCGCGTCACCAATGACACCGAGGTGATCCGCGACCTTTATGTGACCGTTGTCGCAACGGTTCTGCGCAGTGCCGCATTGATTGGCGCGATGCTGGTGGCGATGTTCAGTCTGGACTGGCGGATGGCGCTGGTGGCGATCGCTATTTTCCCGGCGGTGCTGATTGTGATGGTAATTTACCAGCGCTACAGCACGCCGATTGTTCGTCGCGTGCGCGCTTACCTTGCAGACATCAATGATGGCTTCAACGAAGTGATCAACGGCATGAGCGTTATCCAGCAGTTTCGCCAGCAGGCGCGTTTTGGCGAGCGGATGGGAGAAGCCAGCCGTTCGCACTATATGGCGCGGATGCAGACGTTACGTCTGGACGGCTTCCTGTTACGCCCGCTGCTGAGCCTCTTCTCTGCGCTGGTGCTGTGCGGGCTGTTGATGCTGTTTGGCCTGACGACGCGCGGAACCATTGAGGTGGGAGTGCTGTACGCGTTTATCAGTTACCTTGGCCGTCTTAACGAACCGCTGATTGAACTCACTACGCAGCAATCGATGCTGCAACAGGCGGTAGTCGCGGGTGAGCGTGTGTTTGAGCTGATGGACAGGCCGCGTCAGACCTATGGCGATGATGAACGTCCGCTGGAAAGTGGATCCATAGCGTTTGATCATGTCTCGTTTGCCTACCGCGACGATCAGCTTGTCTTGCAGGATATCAACCTCGAGGTACCGTCGCGCGGTTTTGTCGCCCTGGTTGGGCATACCGGCAGCGGCAAAAGCACGCTCGCCAGTTTGCTGATGGGCTACTATCCGTTGACGCAGGGGGAGATCCGTCTGGATGGACGGCCTCTTTCCGCGCTTAGCCACAACGCGTTGCGTAAAGGCGTCGCGATGGTGCAGCAGGATCCGGTAGTGCTGGCGGATACCTTTTATGCCAACGTGACGCTGGGACGATCTTTCACGCCTGAGCAGGTATGGGAGGTGCTGGAAACGGTGCAGCTGGCAGATCTGGCGCGCGGGTTAAGCGAGGGGATCAATACCCGGCTGGGCGAGCAAGGCAATAACCTCTCTGTCGGGCAAAAGCAGCTCCTGGCGCTGGCGCGCGTGCTGATTGAGACGCCGCAGGTGTTGATTCTGGATGAAGCGACCGCAAGCATCGACTCCGGTACCGAACAGGCGATCCAGCTGGCGCTGGCTGCCGTGCGGGATCGCACTACGCTGGTGGTGATCGCTCACCGCCTCTCAACGATCGTCGATGCCGATACCATTCTGGTGCTGCACCGTGGCCAGGCCGTTGAACGGGGTACGCACAGAGCGCTGCTTGAGGCGAAAGGACGCTACTGGCAGATGTATCAGTTGCAGCTGGCAGGCGACGAGCTGGCCGCCAGCGTGCGCGAGGAGGAGTCGCTCAGCGCCTGATGCACCATAACAAGGCAATGCGCTAACAGTCTTAACCGTTGGTGCAAAACTGAAACGCACCCTGCACTGCCATGGTGCGTTTTTTTTCACCCCTTCGCGGCGCATGCGCGCCGCGGCGCTTTCCTCCTCACATTTCACTTCTGGCACACCCTTTGCAATATACCTCTCGTGTTAGCTGCGGCCATTACCGAATTCTGACTGGAGGGGATATATGAAGCTGGTTACGGTGGTAATCAAACCATTCAAACTCGAAGACGTGCGTGAAGCGCTGTCTTCCATGGGTATTCAGGGACTGACTGTCACCGAAGTGAAAGGCTTTGGGCGTCAGAAAGGTCATGCCGAGCTTTATCGCGGGGCGGAATACAGCGTTAACTTCCTGCCAAAAGTGAAGATTGATGTGGCGATTGCCGACGATCAGCTTGATGAGGTGATTGATGTCGTCAGCAAAGCGGCCTACACCGGAAAAATTGGCGACGGCAAAATTTTCGTTGCCGAACTACAGCGCGTCATTCGCATCCGTACCGGCGAATCTGACGAAGCGGCGTTGTAAGTAACTCCTGGCACACAGTGATAGGGATCGAGAAAATGATGAAAGCAACAATGAAAACAGGTCTGGGTTCGCTGGCACTGCTGCCGGGCCTGGCAATGGCTGCACCTGCTGTGGCAGACAAAGCCGATAACGCCTTTATGATGATTTGCACCGCGCTGGTGCTGTTCATGACGATTCCGGGGATCGCGCTGTTTTACGGCGGCCTGATCCGCGGCAAGAACGTACTCTCCATGCTGACGCAGGTTGCCGTCACGTTCGCGCTGGTGTGCGTGCTGTGGGTGGTTTACGGTTACTCGCTGGCCTTCGGGGAGGGTAACGCCTTCTTCGGCAACGTTAACTGGGCGATGCTGAAAAATATCGAACTGACCGCGGTAATGGGCAGCTTCTATCAGTATATTCATGTCGCGTTCCAGGGCTCATTCGCGTGCATCACCGTGGGGCTGATTGTGGGCGCGCTGGCTGAGCGTATCCGCTTCTCTGCGGTACTGATTTTCGTGGTGGTCTGGCTGACGCTCTCCTATGTCCCGATTGCGCATATGGTCTGGGGCGGTGGTCTGTTGGCTTCCCATGGCGCTCTGGACTTTGCGGGCGGCACCGTTGTTCACATCAACGCCGCCGTAGCCGGCCTGGTAGGCGCATACCTGATTGGCAAGCGCGTGGGCTTCGGGAAAGAAGCATTTAAGCCGCACAACCTGCCGATGGTCTTTACCGGCACCGCCATCCTCTACTTTGGCTGGTTCGGCTTCAACGCAGGTTCAGCCAGCGCCGCTAACGAAATCGCCGCGCTGGCCTTCGTGAATACCGTGGTGGCAACTGCCGGGGCCATCCTCTCATGGGTATTTGGCGAGTGGGCCGTTCGCGGCAAGCCATCCCTGCTGGGTGCCTGTTCTGGGGCGATTGCCGGTCTGGTAGGTATTACGCCAGCATGCGGTTACGTGGGCGTGGGCGGCGCATTGCTGATCGGTATCGTCGCGGGTCTGGCGGGGCTGTGGGGCGTTACCGCACTGAAACGTATTCTGCGCGTTGACGATCCGTGTGATGTATTCGGCGTACACGGTGTGTGCGGCATTATCGGCTGTATCATGACCGGTATCTTTGCTGCACAATCTTTGGGCGGCGTGGGTTATGCTGAAGGCGTGACCATGATGCATCAGGTGCTGGTCCAGCTTGAAAGTATCGCGATTACGGTTGTCTGGTCGGGCGTTGTGGCCTTTATCGGCTACAAGCTGGCCGATATGACCGTGGGGCTGCGCGTACCGGAAGAGCAGGAGCGCGAAGGTCTGGACGTCAACAGCCACGGCGAGAATGCGTACAACGCATAATTTGAGTGCCTTGCCGGGTGGTGGCTTCGCCTTACCCGGCCTGAAAAAGTGAAATTTGCAGGCCCGGTAAGCGTAGCGACCGGGCTTTTTACCTCACCCTCGATTACGCATCACACCTTCCTGCACGGTAGAAGCCACCAGCACACCATCCTGGGTGTAAAACTCCCCGCGAACAAAACCGCGTGCGCTGGACGCAGAGGTACTTTCTACGCTGTAAAGCAGCCACTCGTTCATATCGAAAGGACGATGGAACCACATGGAATGGTCAATCGTGGCGACCTGCATCCCTTTTTCCAGGAATCCCACGCCGTGCGGCTGTAGCGCAACCGGCAGGAAGTTGAAATCCGACGCATAACCCAGCAGATACTGATGCACGCGCAAGTCTGCCGGTACGCTGCCGTTGGCGCGGATCCACACCTGGCGGGTGGGCTCAGCAGTATGCCCCTTCATTGGGTTATGAAATTCGACCGGGCGGATCTCCAGCGGTTTATCGCACAGAAACTTCTCTTTTACCTGCGGCGGCAGCAGATGTGCGAGTGCGCGGGCAATTTCGGTTTCCGATTTCAGATCGTCCGGCGATGGGGCAGACGGCATCTTTTTTTGATGCTCATAGCCCGGCTCTGGCGCCTGGAACGAGGCGGTCATGTAGAAGATGGGTTTGCCATGCTGGATGGCTGCCACGCGACGGGCGCTGAAGCTTTGACCGTCACGCAGAACTTCCACGTCGTAAACAATCGGTTTAGCACTGTCACCGGGGCGTAAAAAGTAGCTGTGAAACGAGTGCACCAGACGGTCTGCCGGGACGGTCTCCTTGGCGGCATACAGCGCTTGCCCCACGACCTGGCCGCCAAAAACCTGGCGTAAGCCTAAATCTTCGCTCTGTCCGCGAAAAAGCCCTTCTTCTATTTTTTCCAGGTTCAGCAATGTCAGCAGATTGTTCAGTGCCTGACTCATAGTGGTCCTCAATAAACGCCGTGGCGAAAGATACGCTGAGTATAACGCAGAAACGATAGTGGTCCGATGGGTAGAATTATCTTAATACCTGGGCAAAATTAGGCATAAATCCGTGATTTGTGCCACACTTGTTTACGTTATGTGAATAAAACGACATCGGATGGGATCGATCCCGCCGGTGCATTGATGATAAGGAGACTTCAATGAAACTCGTGCCTATGTTAAGCGGTGTTGCAATGGCGGTGGCGTTGTCCGCCTGTGCGGATAAGAGTGCCGATGTAGCGGTACCAACGGCGACCCCAAACGGGATTAACACCCTTTCACAGCAAGCTATTCGACAGCCTAACGTGTCCGGTACCATCTGGATCAAACAGAAAGTCGCTCTGCCGCCGGACGCGGTTTTAACGGTCACGTTATCCGATGCGTCTCTGGCGGATGCACCGTCTAAAGTCCTTGCACAGCGTGCAGTTCGTACAGAGGGTAAACAGGCGCCGTTCAGCTTCGTGCTGCCGTACAACCCGTCTGACGTTCAGCCTAACGCGCGTATCCTCCTGAGCGCGGCGGTAACGATCAACGATAAGCTGGTCTTTATCACCGATACCGTGCAGGAAGCGGTCAACAAAGGGGGCACCAAAATCGACCTGACCCTGGTCCCGGTGCAGCAGACTGAAGTACCTGTGGCAACGCAGACCAATCAGCCGACCTTGCCTACACCGCCAACACAGTTGTAACTTTCTTTCGCCCTCTTCATTTTGACGGGAGAGGGCGTCAGTATTCCCAGCGATACTTCTGCATATCTATCTGTCCCGTCCCGGACACCTGTACCCCTTCTGAGAGTAATGCCTGACGCTGGCGCTGCAAGTCTGGCCCGGTGAGGGAAATGGCGCCATGGCGATTAACGACCCGGTGCCATGGTAACGTACTTCCCTCCGGAAGCCTTCTTAGCACGCCGCCAACCTGACGCGCTGCGCGCGGAGAGCCCGCCAGTCGGGCGACTTCCCCATAGGTCGTGACACAACCTTCCGGAATCGAGGCCACGATTAGCCACACTCGCTGTGGGAAAGTGTCATGTTCGTCCATTGTTTCTCCAGCGGGAAATCAGCGAAGGGTAATGTTATACGAAGATAAAGAAGATTGTCGGGTCAGTTTGCGCAATAATCCAGCATCCAGTTGCCAGCGGCTTGCAATTGAGGTGCTCCACAGGGATAATGCGCCAGCGCGTTGGTTATCAACGCTCTCAATGGGGGCTCTGTTGGTTCTCCCGCAACGCTACTCTGTTCACCAGGTCAGGTCCGGAAGGAAGCAGCCAGGGCAGACGACGTGGGTGCCGGGATGTAGCTGGCAGGGCCCCCACCCATTTGTGTTCTTCTCTGAAGTTTCCCCCTATATAAACCTTCTCAATTATGTGCCTATTTTGTTCGTGCAATATATCCTTCATTGAACTGAAATAATAATGTCATAAACCTGTAATAATAGACTGTCATTTTATTATCGGGCGTCTTTTTGTTGTCATAAGTAAAAAAATATATATCTGGATAACAAACTTATCTTCGTGTATTAAATTAAACACGTGTTCCGAAAGGATGTGACAATCATGGTAACTGCGGTTTTAAACGTTAAAATTGATGAAGCGCTAAAAGAAAGACTCCGCCACTATGCGGAAGACAATAATGAGAATTTAAGCGTGACCACAGAGAAACTGCTGCTGCTGGCATTTGAAGCAGTAGAAGAGGCGGGAGTATCGGAAGAGGATGTTGATAATCAGCATACGGAAGAAGAGAGCGTAAATCCATTTACTCCTAAAGAAATCAAAGCACTACGTAAACTTCTGAAGAAGAGAAAATGAAACAACAACTATCGACTGCCAGCGATTACAACGAGGCCTGCAATCTGTTACGTTCGGGCTATGTGAAACATGTTCGTCTTGGCTGGAATGTAGGAAGTGATGAGTTCTTTCGAATTGCGTCTGACTGGTGTGATACCGGTGCAAAAATAAAGAAAGAAGGTGAAAATTTCATTATTTCGCTGAAAGGCTTCCCGATTCCTCCTCAACATTAAGTTGTTCTTCATGAAAACAGCTGACTGCATGCGTTACAGTCAGCTGTTTTTATTGTTTCTGGCGAATAATTTACACCAGGCTCCGTTTTACTGGCGGTGTACTTTTATTTAAGGCAAGCCACAGCGGTTTGATACGCAGTAATGCCTCTTCAAGTTCTGGCGAATTGAGTGAGAAGGGCATACGCAGGTAGCGGTCAAACGCGCCTGAAAGCCCAAAGCGCGTGCCGGTGCCCATAATGATGCCTGTCGTTTCCGCACGTGCCGCCAGTTGAGTCGCCAGCATGCCGGGTAGTTCAATCCAGTATGAAAGTCCTCCCTCCGCTTCCTGAAACCGCCATTCGGGGAAATGCTCCCGTAACATCTGGCCGCAGCGGTCACGCCGTTCTGCCAGCATTTGCCGCCGGGCAGGCAGGAAGGTTTCACTGTTTTCGATAAGCCACAGCGTGGCCAGCTGTTCCAGCACCGGAGAGCCCAGATCCAGCGTATCGCGCGTCTGTGCGAGCGTGGCGATAGTGCGGGACGAGGCGCGGATCCAGCCGAGACGAAGCCCACCCCAGAAGCTTTTGCCTGCGGAACCCAGCGTAATCACTGCGGCCTCCGGGTTAAAGGCGGCCAGCGGCGGCGGCGGGGGAGCATCGAACCAGAGATCGACCATGGTTTCATCCACCACCAGCGTGGTGCGGGTTTGCGCGGCGATGTCGGTTATGGTCTGACGCGTCGCGGCATCCATGCAGCGCCCGGTCGGATTATGAAAATCCGGCATTAGATAGGCCAGACGCGGGGCTGTCTGGGCAAGCGTTGCGGCAAAACCATCGGTATCCCAGCCCGTTTCTGGCAGCGAGACGCCCACGGGCCGGCATTGCGCCCCCTGAATCGCGGCTATCGCCAGCGGGTAGGTGGGATGATCCACCACCACGCGATCCCCGGGCCCGGTCATCATTCTTAAGATCAGGGCGAAGCCGCTGACGGCACCGTTCACCACCATCACTTCGTCTGCCCGGGTGGGCAGACCGCGTGCGGTGTAGCGGGCGGCGATAGCTTCACGCAGCGCTGGAAGCCCAAGCTGATCGTACCCGGTCAGCGCCAGATTCGGCGTAATGGTCGTCAGCGCGTGGGTGTAGGCCTGATGGATCTCTGGCCCTGCGTTGAGCGCGGCGGTTGAGAGATCCAGCGCCGCGCTGGCAGTGGAAAGCGTGGGCACGGCCCGGCTGTCTGGCAGGATCGCCCGGGAACCGCTGCCGTGACGGCTCTCCAGAAAACCCTCTTCACGCAGATGCGCCAGCGCGCTGCTGATGGTGGTGCGGCTGACGTCCAGTGCGGCGGCCAGTTCCCGCTCTCCGGGCAGGCGCGTGTTTAGCGCCAGCCTGCCATCCAGAATTAACAGGCGTAACGCGTCAGCCAGCTGGCGCCACCGCGGGGTGCGGGAAGAGGTTTGTTGCCAGTGCCCTAACAGGCGAACCAGAGACTGGCTTCCAAAACGACGTGATGACATGTGCAGTCCACTATTTGAAAACTGGACATTAATCATAGTGCCATTTTCAGCGAAGATGGAAGCTGGTTCTTCGGAGAAGAGAAAATGGTGCGTCGTCTGGTACAACTTTATGTCGGTTTAGCCCTTTACGGACTTTCAACCGCGATGTTTATTCGTTCGGATCTGGGTGTTGATCCCTGGAATGTTTTTCACCTTGGCGTCGCCATCCAGGCCGGAATGAGCATCGGCACGGTGATGATTTTAACCGGGGCTGCGGTGCTGCTGCTATGGATCCCGCTGCGTCAGCTTCCGGGGTTGGGTACGGTCAGTAACGTGATTTGTATTGGCCTGGCGGCAGATGCGTCAATGGCATTGATCCCGGAACTCACCTCGCTGCCCGTGCGCATCACCCTGCTGGTTTCCGGCATTGTGGTTAACGCCCTTGCCACCGGAATGTATATCGGCGCGGGTTTTGGCGCAGGCCCGCGCGACGGTCTGATGACCGGCATACACGCCCGGCTGGGCTGGTCGATCCGCAGCGTGCGTACCGCAATCGAGGTGACCGTGTTGATTGTCGGCTATCTCCTCGGGGGAGCGTTTGGCGTCGGAACCGTGCTGTATGCGTTAACCATCGGCCCGCTGATCCAGCTTTGTTTGCCGTGGTTTCGCCAGAGACCGCGCATGCAGAAAGCCGCGCAGCCGGAGCGGATTGCTTAATTTTGCGAAGCGCTCACAGGCTATAATGGCGTAACTGTGTCAGAATAGTGACTACCTTTTACGACGCCAGAATCTATGAAAGCGATCACTCTTTATGACGTTGCCCGCGTAGCGGGCGTTTCTTATCAGACCGTTTCCCGGGTGATTAACGACGCGGAACACGTTTCTGCCCGTACGCGGGAAAAGGTCCGACAGGCCATGGCGGCGCTACATTATGTACCTAACCGTGGCGCGCAGCAGCTGGCCGGGAAACGCACTCGCACGCTGGGGCTGATGACCAGCGATCTGGCGCTGCATGCGCCGTCGCAAATCGCCTCAGCTGTAAAATCCCGGGCAGTGGAGCAGGGGGCTGGCGTGCTCATCTCTATGGTGGAGCAGCCCGCGCAGTGTCAGGCTGCTTTGCAGGAGTTACTGGCGCAGCGCGTGGAGGCGCTGCTGGTGAACGTTCCGCTGGAAGATGCTCAGGCAGAAATGCTTCAGGAAATGGCCTCGCCGACCCCGGTTCTTTTTCTTGATGTTTCCCCCACAGCTCGGGTTAACAGCCTCGTTTTCAATGCTGAACAGGGCGCTGGCCTGGGGGCGGAGCATCTGCTTTCGCTGGGGCACCGGCGAATTGCGCTGCTCGCCGGGCCGGAAAGTTCTGTCTCTGCCCGGGCTCGCCTGGCGGGATGGAAAACTACGCTGGCTCAGGCTGGCGTGGAGGCGTTTGCGGTAGCGCAGGGCGACTGGAGCGCGGCCTCGGGCTACGAGAAAGGGCATCAGCTTCTGGCGGGCGCACAGCTGCCGGAAGCGATCCTTGTGGCGAACGATCAGATGGCGCTTGGCGTTTTACGCGCCTGTGCGGAAAAAGGCGTTGCGGTACCGGGGCAGATCTCGGTTGTCGGGTTTGATGATACGGCTGACAGCGCGTGGTTTTCCCCTCCGCTGACCACCGTTCGGCAGGCGTTCCGCGAGGCCGGTGAACGCAGCGTGGAGTGGCTCCTGGCAACTGCCCGTCACGCCGAACCCTGGCAACAACAACTTCCCGTTACGTTGATCGTTCGTCATTCCACCGCGCCGCGCGCCGTACAACAGGCCGATCGTGAAGAGCTGGCGCAACAGCTAAGAACGCTGGCGCTGCTGGCGGAGAAACTGGCGCGCAGCTAGCGCTTTTGTGATCGTGCTCGCCTGGTGACGATCAAAGTCTTTACCGCCACCGTTTACCATGGCATGTTGACTAAAATTGTGAGCGCTTCGCAAAGAGGATGATATGTCTTCCACATTGCCGCTGACCCTCAGCGCAATTCTGGCTCGTCGTGACTGGGAAAACCCGGGCGTGACGCAGTGGAATCGTCTGGCCGCACACGCGCCTTTTCATAGCTGGCGCGATGAAACCCTCGCCCGGGAGGATAAGCCTTCGCTGAGCAAGCGTCTGCTTAACGGCATCTGGCGATTCAGCTTTTTCCCGGCACCAGAGCAGGTGCCCGAGGCATGGGTAACGGACGATCTGTCTGATGCCGTTGAGATGCCCGTGCCGTCGAACTGGCAGATGGAGGGATTCGATACCCCCATCTACACCAACGTCACCTATCCGATAAATGTGAACCCGCCCTATGTACCGGCTGAAAACCCAACCGGTTGTTACTCGCTCACATTTGAGATGGATGATGCCTGGCTGCTCAGCGGGCAAACCCGCATTATCTTTGATGGGGTGAATTCAGCTTTTCATCTGTGGTGTAACGGCCAGTGGATAGGCTATTCCCAGGACAGCCGTCTGCCTGCGGAGTTCGACCTCAGCGCGGTGCTGCGACCGGGGCAGAACCGCCTGGCGGTGATGGTGTTACGCTGGTGCGACGGAAGCTACCTTGAAGATCAGGACATGTGGCGGATGAGCGGCATTTTCCGTGACGTCTCGCTGCTGCACAAGCCGGAAACGCAGATTGCCGATTATCAGATCGTGACCGATCTGAATGCCGAATGCGATCGGGCGCTGCTCCGGGTTGACGTTGCGCTGGAAGGCTTACGCTATGCCGAATGCGAGGTGGCGTTTACCCTGTGGCGTAACGGCGAAGCCTGCGCGCAAATCACGCAACAGCCCGGATCGGCCATCGTGGACGAACGCGGCAGTTGGGCGGAGCGGCTCACGGTGGCGATACCCGTGAACAATCCCGCGCTGTGGAGCGCTGAAACACCGGAACGCTATCGTTTGACCATGTCGCTTCGGGATGTGCAGGGCAACATGCTGGAGACTGAAGCCTGCGATGTCGGTTTCAGACGCGTCGAAATCAGCAACGGCCTGCTGAAGCTTAACGGCAAACCGCTGCTGATCCGCGGCGTGAACCGTCATGAACATCATCCTGAGAAGGGGCAGGTGATGGATGAGGCGACCATGCGCCGCGACATCGAACTGATGAAGCAGCATAACTTCAATGCCGTGCGCTGCTCGCATTATCCGAATCACCCTCTGTGGTACACGCTTTGCGATCGCTACGGCCTGTACGTGGTCGATGAGGCGAATATTGAAACCCATGGCATGGTGCCGATGAGCCGCCTGGCGGACGATCCGCGCTGGCTGCCTGCCATGAGCGAACGCGTCACGCGTATGGTGCAGCGGGACCGGAATCATCCGTCCATCATAATCTGGTCCCTGGGGAATGAGTCCGGGCATGGGGCGAATCACGATGCGCTGTACCGCTGGCTGAAAAGCACCGATCCCACGCGGCCGGTGCAGTACGAAGGCGGGGGGGCCAGTACGGCGGCAACTGATATTATTTGCCCGATGTATGCCCGCGTCGATCAGGATCAGCCGTTCCCGGCGGTGCCAAAGTGGTCGATTAAAAAGTGGATTGGTATGCCGGACGAAACCCGTCCGCTGATCCTGTGCGAGTATGCCCACGCGATGGGTAACAGCTTTGGCGGCTTTGCCAGCTACTGGCAGGCATTCCGCAGCCATCCCCGGTTGCAGGGCGGCTTTGTCTGGGACTGGGTCGATCAGGCGCTGACGAAAAAAGCGGAAGACGGCACGGCATTCTGGGCCTACGGCGGCGATTTTGGCGATAAGCCCAACGATCGTCAGTTCTGCCTCAACGGGCTGGTGTTTCCCGATCGCACCCCGCATCCCGCCCTTTACGAGGCACAGCGTGCCCAGCAGTTCTTTACCTTTACGCTGGTGAGCACCGCTCCGCTGCTCGTTGATATCCAGAGCGATTATCTGTTCCGTCATACTGACAACGAGAGTCTGCGATGGTCGGTGGCGCGTGACGGTGTGGTGTTGGCTTCCGGCGAAATAACCCTTTCTGTTGCGCCCCAGGGGACACAGCGCGTGGAGATCCCGCAGCCTGAACTTGTCGCTGAGCCGGGCGAGGTCTGGCTCAACGTGGAGATCGTTCAGCCGCAAGCCACGCCGTGGTCGCCGTCCGGCCACCGTTGTGCCTGGGATCAGTGGCCGCTCCCGGCTCCGCTGTACCTTACGCCACCGAAAGCAGACGGAACCCCACCACAGTTAACGGTGCAGGACGAGGTGCTGGACATCACTCATCAGCAGCAGCGCTGGCAGTTTAGCCGTCTCACCGGCAACCTGACCCAGTGGTGGAACGCGGGCGCTGAAACGCTCCGTTCCCCGCTAACGGATAACTTTACCCGGGCGCCGCTGGATAATGACATTGGCGTCAGCGAGGCGACCCGCATCGATCCGAACGCGTGGGTGGAACGCTGGAAAGCGGCAGGGATGTATGAGATATCCTCGCGCCTTATCCAGTGTGAAGCGGAGCAGCATGCCCGTGAGGTGGTGGTGACCACGCAGCACGTCTGGGAGCATCAGGGTAAAGCGCTGTTTATCAGCTACAAGGTCTGGCGGATTGATGACCACGGGTTACTGCACGGTGATGTGCAGGTGACGGTGGCGTCTGACATTCCTGAACCCGCTCGCGTGGGCCTGAGCGTTATGCTGGCGGATATCCCGCAAACGGTGCGCTGGCTGGGGCTGGGCCCGCTGGAGAACTATCCGGACAGAAAACTGGCGGCGCAGCAGGGGCGCTGGGCGTTACCGCTGGACGCCATGCAGACGCCGTATATCTTCCCGACGGAGAACGGTTTACGCTGCGACACCCGTGAGCTGACGTTTGGCTCACATCACTTCCAGGGACAGTTCCATTTCTCCCTGAGCCGTTACAGCCAGCAGCAACTGCATACGACAACGCATCAGCACTTGCTGCGGGAAGAGGCTGGCTGCTGGTTGAATCTTGATGCCTTCCACATGGGCGTGGGGGGGGACGACTCATGGAGCCCGAGCGTAGCTCCCGCCTTCATTCTGCAAAACCGTCGGCTGCGCTACACGTTTTGCTGGCAGCAGAACGGCTGAGCCGAAACGTGCGGCCACTGTCGTGGCCGCACGTAACACCGCGTAATGGGTTTATTTCCTTAGGTTGTGCTCGGCCCAGCGAATGAAATCTTCTTTAGGCAGCGCCTTGCTGAAATACCAGCCCTGTCCGTACTGCACGCCGTGGCGATGCAACCATTCGAGCTGCCCTTCAGTTTCAATGCCTTCTGCGACCATCGCCAGCTTAAGCGATTTGGCCATTTCGATGATGTGGGGAGTCACGTTCTTATACTCCAGCGCGTCCACAAAGGATTTATCAATCTTCAGGGTATCGACATCAAGATCCTGCAAATAGCTCAGGCTGGAGTAACCCGTACCAAAATCATCAATGTAGATGGCATGCCCGGAGCGCCGAAACGCAGCGATGGCAGGGGCGCTGACGGCAGGATCGGCAAAGCCGCGCTCGGTCAATTCAAGGGCGATCTGGCGCGGGTGGACGCCCCATTTGTTGAGCAATTGACTCAGCAGGCGAGGCAGCTCGGGGGACGTTAAATCGGATGGTGCAAGGTTGACAGAAATGTGCAGTTCCGGGTGATGATGCAGCCAGGCACCTAAATCCTCAAACACCTTATTCACCACCAGCTGTGTCAGCGTTGAAATAAGCCCCGTCTGCTCCGCCAGGGGAACAAAGAGATTAGGCGACAGGTCACTGCCATCTGGCTGCGGCCAGCGCATCAGCGCTTCTGCACCCACCAGTTTTCCACTGCATAGCGCCACAATGGGCTGATAGTGAACCTCGATCTCCCGGTTGTTGATCGCGTCGATCAGCCGGTTACGCGGGGAAAGCAAACGGCGGAGGATGCGAAGCACAATAAGGGCTGCAACCAGGCTTATCAGTATGCCTGCCGGTAGCCAGATGATCAGCTGCTGATGCCAGGATGCCGCGAGCGGTTTTAACGATGCCCAGGCAATAACCGTAAGCCCCAGTTCTGGCACCGGTTTCAACACGTACATCGAGCCGTTGTATTGCACGCGCTTAACGTCCTGCTGCTCCTTAACGACAGAAAGAATATACGGGTCGAGAATATTGCTTCTGGCAAATATCCGATGGGTTTCGCTGCCCACCAGGGCGGCATCCATCGAAATGTCACCGAACGGGACAACATCCACAAGCGACGCCGGATCGACCATTACCAGATAATGTCCTTTCCCCAGAACGGCCATATAACGGTGAATGCCGAGGTCGTTTTGCGAGGTGAGCCACGCGCTATATCCGTCTGCGGTGATCCGCATCGGGGGCGGTAAGATCGCCGTATTACTGGATTGTTCCAGAGAGGAGCAGAGCGGCTTCAGGTTATCGATATACATCACTTCCTGAATATAGCGCCATGAGAACGCGACACGACGCATTTCGCGTAAGTGCGGAGGAGTGCAGGGCGGGGCGTTGAACAACTGTAGGTGCGTGAGCGCCTGTTTTGCCTGCGCAACGACTCTGTCGGTACGGATCAGGACGCGCGAGGCATATCTGTCCAGTGCATCCACAAATTTCGCCTCTGCCTGACGATGCGCCAGCCAGATACTGAGGCACACAGGGACCAGCACAGAGAAGATCAGTACGCCTGTCACCAGGCTGACCAGATGTCGGGTTCGCATGCTGCTGTATCCTTTCCATATGCCCGACCAGGGCATGGAGTTTGCGCGCCAGATGAAAAATTTTTTATCGCTAAATGATATAGTTATAGCATGTAACAGTCTCTGGCAGTATTTGAAAAAACCTTTCAAAAACAGGCTGTGCGTCACAGGGGTTGTTTTTGCAGCAAAGCTCAGATAGTATTTTGTTATGTTATAACAATACATGAAGGCCAGAGATGAAACCGAATATCCATCCAACCTATCGCACCGTTGTGTTTCACGACACCACGGCTAATGAATATTTTAAAGTTGGCTCAACGATTAAGACAGACCGTGAAATTGAGCTTGAGGGGAAAACGTATCCCTACGTTACTCTTGATGTCTCCTCTAAATCACATCCGTTTTATACCGGGAAGCAGAAGACCTTCTCGACGGATGGCAGCGCGGCACGCTTCCGCAAGCGTTTTGGTGGCTTTCTTGATGCGAAGCGAGGCTAATCATGCAGGTGCTTAACTCATTGCGCAGTGCAAAACAGCGTCACCCGGATTGCCAGATAGTCAAACGCAAGGGACGCTTATACGTGATTTGCAAATCTAACCCGCGCTTTAAGGCGGTGCAGGGGCGTAAAAAAAGACGCTAGACGCGCGTTTCTCGCCAGCTTTCCAGGGATCTTTTCTGTTTGCCATCGACGGTAAAATTGTCGGTGGCAAGCCAGCTTTCAAACGCGCTCGCCAGCGCTGACCACTCTTTGTCGAGAATTGAAAACCAGTCGGTGTCCCGGTTTCGGCCTTTAATGACCAGCGCCTGGCGAAAACGCCCTTCAAACTGAAAGCCAAGACGCAGGGCCGCTTTGCGGGAGGGGTCGTTCAGGCTGTTGCACTTCCATTCATAACGTCGGTAGCCCAGGGTATCGAACACGTACCGCATCAGCAGATACTGCGCTTCTGTCGACATGGGCGTGCGGCTTAACAGTGACGAGAAGTGAACATGTCCCACTTCTACAACGCCGTTTTTAGGATCGATCCGCATAAGGGACAGCGTCCCGACAGGAGATTGGGTCTGGTTATCGATAACGCTAAAGTGGATGGGATCGGATAATTTGCTCACGCTCGCCACCCATTCGGCAAACTCCTCTGCGGTGGCATCGGGTTCACGCAGCAGCCACGTCCAGCTTCGGGTATCTCCGGCCAGGGAATACGCAGAGAACAACGCGTGGGCATGCTCCACGCGCAGCGGCTCAAGCCGACAATAGCGACCCTGAAGTACCACCCGGGACGGGTGCGGGCGAGGCTGCCAGTCGGTAAGGCTTTCCCCTACAGGTTGTCCAAACTCATTGAATACACTCATCTTTATTTCCACGATGTTGAAAAGATCTCCAGATTAGTGAATTACTGGTTCCTTAAAAAGAACCAGCAGGCTATGTTTTGCTGGTACCACGAGGAGGTAAAGATGAATATACCGGGTGATGAGCTATACACCCTGCTCCATGCTGCGCTGAAAAAACGTGGGGAAGAAACGCTCCAGCGCGCGCTCTACCTTGCTTTGCGGGAGGCCATACTGTGCGGAAGGCTTCGGTCCGGCAGTCATTTGCCCGGCTCGCGAACGCTGGCGCAGCAGATCTCGGTGTCCCGAAACACTGTTAATGCGGCGCTGGACCAGCTCACGCTCGAAGGTTATTTGCTGCGTAGCCGCCAGGGTACGCGGGTGGGGCAATTCGCTCATCGTACGATTGCCCGGACATTACCGGACCCGGACGTCAGGCTGACAAAACGTGTTGCCCTGCTGCCCGCGCCTGTGCCGCGCGACACTCCGGTGATGGCATTTACGCCAGGAACGCCTGCCATCAACTATTTCCCCTTGCCGCTGTGGCGGCGGTTATACGATCGCGTCCTGCGCGAGGAGGGGAGCGCCCTGTTAGGGTATGGTGACCCGGCCGGCGAGCCGACGCTACGGGCCGCCATTGCCCGCCATCTTGCGCTCTCCCGCGGCATTGACTGCGATGCCAGCCAGATTGTGATAACCGAAGGGGCACTGGAGGGCGTCAATCTGTGCACGATGCTGTTAAGCGAGCCGGGGGATGTCGCCTGGGTTGAAAATCCCGGCTATAGCGGCGCTAAAAGCGCTTTCGTCAAAACCGGCCTGGCGATGAGCGGCATACCGGTTGATGACGAGGGGATGTGCTGGGAAGGGTTGTGTGCGCCTTCACCCACGCTGATTTTTACCTCGCCATCGCATCAGTTCCCTTACGGAAGCGTGCTCAGCGCGCGGCGGCGTCTGGCGCTGCTGGAACTGGCCCGGCAGCACAGCGCGTGGATCATTGAGGACGATTACGACAGCGAATTCCGTTATGCCGGTGAGCCCGTACCGGCGATGCTGGGAATGGTCAACAATGCGCCCGTTGTGTATCTGGGGACGTTCAGCAAAACGCTGTTTCCGTCGCTCAGAATGGGGTTCATGGTATTACCGCCAGCGCTGGCGAAGGCAGCGCGTCCGGCCATCGGCTCGCTGCTGCGCGGCGGGCATCGCGCTGAACAGCGCACCCTGGCGCTATTTATTGAGGAAGGCCACTATGCGCGACATCTTGCCGCCATGCGCCGACTTTATCGTAAGCGATACCGCCAGCTGCGGGAGGTGCTAAGTGCAGAGCTTCATACGCCGCACCGTGTTCTTGCCGGAGAAGGAGGGATGCACCTGGCGCTGGCGATTGACGGTATCGACGACCAGCGGCTGGTGGAGCAGGCAAGAGCGTTTCAGCTGGCACCCGCTGCACTGAGCGGGTACTACCTTGAGACGACGCAGGGGCAAACCGGTCTGGTTTTAGGTTACGGCAATACCTCTGCTTCGCAGTTTGCGCCGGGTATTCGACGTCTTCAGGCGCTCATTACACAGCAGCGGGGCGGGAAAGGGTAAAGACATCATAAAAAGAGAGCTGGCCCTTGGTGATGACCATTTTCTGCAACTTCTCTTTTTGCCCGGCTTCGACAGCCGGCGAGTGCAGGATGCTGTCGATCAGCTCCTTCGGCACGTAACGCGTGTTGTACCACTCCCCGTTGTAGCAGACGCGGAAATCGAGTACGTCGATATCTTCATACCGGTAACGCGGATTGACGTCGAAAAAGAAAAACGCGTTAAACACCACGAACAGCACAACCAGCAGCCAGACGGAATCGACCAGCGTTTCAGACTTCAGCATGACGATAAGCGTTGCCAGCCAGGCGGCGTACATGGCGACGAACAATCCGGGATGTTTGCGAATAAAGCTGATGCTAAAGCGCGGACGATTGTCGCGCTTTTCGCGGGTATTGAGCTCGTCGATGGTGGCGGTAAGCAGGCGCTGTATCTCTGTCATTTTTTGCCTTTATGATTGTTAAAAATACAGGTGATCTGCCTATTTTATGAGAGGGGTTTATGCGATGAAAGTAACAGTTATGCCAGGAAAAAGCATAACAGTTACTCAGGATGCGCTTAGATCATTTTAATGATTTTCGCCGGATTCCCGCCCACTACCGCATTGGCCGGCACGTCTTTGGTCACTACCGCGCCGGAAGCGATAACCGCATTATCGCCAATGGTCACGCCCGGATTAATCACCGCGCGTCCGCCGATCCAGACGTTATGGCCTATGGTGACCGATTTACCATACTCCAGCCCGCTGTTACGTTCGGTCGCGTCCAGAGGATGCGTGGCCGTATAAATGTGCACCCCCGGTGCGAGCATACAGTTATCGCCAATGCGGATAGGGCAGACGTCCAGCATGACGCAGTCGAAGTTGGCGTAAAAATTGTTGCCCAGATAGATGTTATAGCCGTAGTCGCAGCGGAAACTCGGCTCAATATAAGCGCCTTCGCTTTGACCCAGCAGGTCAGATAATAAGGCGCGACGTTCGGCCTTCTCATCGGGTGCGGTATGGTTATAGCGGTGAACAATATGACGAGCGCGTAAACGGTCAGCCCTCAGCGTGTCATCGCCGGGGCGATAATATTCACCGGCAATCATCTTCTGTTTTTCTTCACTCATGGGAACCTCTCTGGAATCGTTTTACGTAGCGTAAAGAGGATTAGCCAGAAAGGGAACGTTCCCTAAAAGTGGCTGTGACGGGAGTCACAACATTCTTGCGTATAAATACGTTTTATACGGGGACCTGGCGTTTGCACTTGAAGCGTAATACGAAAGGTAAATTCAGCTTAACAACGGGCGTAGTGCCTTAAAGTCTCTCTTCAACGACTAACGAACAAATTTCCATACCGAAGAGGGGATCTTGTCATAGAGTTTATTCATGGTCAGTTCAGCAAGACGATGGTCGGCAGCTGAATAAAATACCGCCAGTTCATTATCAGACAGCTCGTATTTATTTTTCTCAATAACACGTTCGAGCGTGTCAATTGACTGACAGCGTCGCAGGCGCATCAAATAATCGACTTTAGTTAATGGTTTATCAGACATAAAATTCACCTTAGTATTTGTAATAATTTTAACAGGAAAGACTAACCGGATTAGCTCTGCTGACATTCGTGAAGCAGCGAAATAGACGGTTTCCTGATTTACGCCATTTCTGCAAATCCTGTGCGTTAATGCCGTAGCTGCTGAACAACATAAAGGTGTCGTCCAGGTATTCATCAATTTGCTCTATCAACTTATTATCTTCATTGTACTTAATTTTATAATTAAGTGCGAAGGTTGCGATATGCTCGATCAGCTCATTAAGCTGTAAATTGATCGCAGACGTTGGATCGTTCACCCAGCCATGGTTACTTTCTTCAAGATTGGCAAGGCAGTCATGGTACAAGGATTCGCAGAGAAATTTCAACTGCGCGATATCATGCCTTTTTGGCGAGTACTCGTCCATAGCGCATCCCCTTCTGAGTGATTTTTTACTCACCGAACATCATGTCGGGATGGATACAACTTGCTTAGCCACACGGGAGCTGTGTTCCTGATAACTCTAACTATAAGCCACTCTGATCAGGATTTCACCGCGCTATTACGAAAAATTACAATTAAAACGTTTCCTTGCGAGCGCTTACGCAAATGTGACCTCAGACGCGAACACTTTTATCGAGAGAAACCCTTTTTTTAATCCGTTCCTTAAGATTCATTGAGTTAGCGCAATGTTTCAATTGAAGTCCGGATTCAGATGTCTTCGGCATTTACGATGATTTAGGATTTGTCCGAATATTTTAGGCGATGAATTGATATAAAAAGAATGCTGAATTCTACGATTAGCTTATCGGATTATTATGATAAGTCTTATCAGGACGGGTGAAAATAAATAAAACGACAATAAGACTATTTTATGAATTTTTCTGAAAATGAAAAAGGCCGCAAATGCGGCCTTTTTATCATGTGAAACCGGTATCAGTGATGTTCTACCGAATGATTGTGCTCCACATCTTCATTTTTGCGGCTAAAGCGGCGACGTACCACCACGAAGAACACCGGTACAAAGAAGATGGCGAGAACGGTCGCAGTGACCATACCACCCATTACACCGGTACCTACCGCGTTCTGTGCGCCGGAGCCTGCGCCTGAGCTGATAACCAGCGGCATAACGCCGAGGATAAACGCCAGGGACGTCATCAGGATTGGACGCAGACGCATACGAACGGCTTCAAGCGTTGCTTCAATCAGGCCTTTACCTTCTTTCTCCATCAGATCTTTGGCAAATTCGACGATAAGTATCGCGTTCTTCGCCGACAAGCCAATGGTTGTCAGCAGGCCCACCTGGAAGTAAACGTCGTTAGTCAGCCCACGGAAGGTTGCGGCAAGCAGCGCACCGATAACCCCCAGCGGAACCACGAGCATAACGGAGAACGGAATCGACCAGCTCTCATACAATGCCGCCAGACACAGGAACACCACAATCAGTGAAATGGCGTACAGGGCAGGGGCCTGGTTACCGGACAGACGTTCCTGATAGGACATACCGGTCCAGTCGTAGCCAATACCCGCAGGCAGTTTGCTGGCCAACTCTTCCATCAGGTTCATGGCTTCACCGGTGCTTCGGCCCGGCGCCGCCTGACCGAGGATCTCCATCGAAGGCAAGCCGTTATAACGCTCCAGACGCGGCGAACCGTATTCCCAGCGCGAAGTTGAGAAGGCGGAGAACGGCACCATCTGGCCATCGCTGCCGCGAACGTACCAGTTGTTGATATCGTTCGGCAGCATACGGTATTGCGCTTCGGACATGACGTACACTTTCTTCACGCGACCACGGTCGATGAAGTCGTTGACGTAGCTGCCACCCCAGGCTGCACCCAGCGTGGTATTGATGTCACTGATGGACACACCCAGCGCCTGTGCTTTTTCCTGGTCGATATCGATCTTGTACTGCGGCGTATCTTCCAGACCGTTAGGACGCACGCCCACCAGCAGGTCAGGGTGTTTAGCCACCTCGCCAAATAGCTGGTTACGCGCCTGAGTCAGTTTTTCGTGGCCCAGACCGCCCTGGTCAATCAGCTGGAAGTCGAAGCCGGTCGCCGTACCCAGTTCAACAATCGCTGGCAGGTTAAAGGCGAAGACCATCGCATCTTTAATCTGTGAGAAGGTACCCATGGCCCGGTTGGTAATGGCTTCAACTTTGTTCTCATCACCCGGACGTTCGGACCAGTCTTTCAGAGAAACGAAGGCAATACCGGTGTTCTGACCACGACCCGCGAAGCCAAAGCCGTTAACCGCAAACACGGATTCGACGTTGTCTTTCTCTTTGGTCAGGAAGTAGTCGGTCATCTCATCCAGCACTTTTTGCGTACGTTCTTGCGTCGCACCCGCCGGAAGCTGAGCCATGCTCAGGAACACGCCCTGGTCTTCATCTGGCAGGAACGAGCTTGGCAGACGAACAAACAGGAAAGCCATGCCCACCACGATGATGATATAGAGCAGCAGATAACGACCGGTGCTGCGCAGGATGTTCCCCACGCTGTCGGTGTAGTGATGCGTACTCTTATCAAACATGCGGTTAAACCAGCCGAAGAACCCTTTGTGCTCGCCGTGGCCACCTTTCTTAATCGGCTTCAGCATGGTCGCACACAGAGCTG
This sequence comes from Enterobacter cloacae complex sp. I1M, assembly GCF_014982425.1. NCBI lineage: Bacteria > Pseudomonadati > Pseudomonadota > Gammaproteobacteria > Enterobacterales > Enterobacteriaceae > Enterobacter > Enterobacter cloacae complex sp. I1M. The sequence continues at coordinate 85,781 of NZ_JADCLG010000009.1, forward strand.
GCGTCAGAATCAGGGCTACCAGCACCGACAGCGCCATCGCGGAAACGATGGTAATAGAGAACTGACGGTAAATCGCACCGGTTGAACCACCGAAGAAGGCCATCGGGATAAATACCGCAGACAGAACCATCGCGATACCGACCAGCGCGCCCTGGATCTGGCCCATTGATTTACGGGTTGCTTCCTTCGGCGGCAGGCCTTCTTCCGCCATCACACGCTCAACGTTTTCGACCACTACGATGGCGTCATCCACCAGCAGGCCGATGGCGAGCACCATCCCGAACATCGTCAGGGTGTTTATCGAATAGCCAAATATCGCCAGAACCGCGAAGGTGCCGAGCAGTACAACCGGCACGGCGATGGTTGGGATCAGCGTTGCGCGGAAGTTTTGCAGGAACAGGTACATTACCAGGAAGACGAGGATGATCGCCTCAACCAGGGTTTTTACCACTTCGTGAATCGAAATTTTAACGAACGGCGTGGTGTCATACGGGTAAACAATTTTCAGACCTGACGGGAAGAAAGGTTCCATCTTCTTCAGTTCTGCACGGATAGCCGTCGCGGTGTCCAGGGCGTTCGCCCCAGTCGCCAGTTTGATACCTAAACCGGAAGCCGGTTTACCGTTGAACTTCGCAATAACGTCGTAGTTCTCGCCACCCAGCTCCACTTTCGCCACGTCACGCAGGCGAACCTGCGAACCGTCCTGATTCACCTTCAGCAGAATTTTACTGAACTCATCCGCCGAGGTCAGACGCGTTTGCGCGATGATAGACGCGTTAAGCTGCTGGCCTTTCACCGGCGGCGTGCCGCCTAACTGACCGGCTGCAACCTGGGCGTTTTGCGCTTTAATTGCGCTGATCACGTCAACCGGGGTCAGCTGGAAGTTGTTCAGCTTATTCGGATCCATCCAGATACGCATCGCGTACTGTGAACCGAACAGCTGAACGTCACCCACACCAGACGTACGGCTGATGGCGTCCTTCATGTTGGCGCCCACGTAGTCGGAAATATCTTCCTGCGTCATGGTGCCATCGGTGTTAATCACGCCGACAACCATCAGGAAGCTACTGGACGATTTCTCGACGCTCACACCCTGTTGTTGCACTTCCTGCGGCAGCAGGGGCATCGCCAGCTGCAGTTTGTTCTGCACCTGAACCTGCGCAATGTCCGCATCCGTACCTGATTCAAAGGTCAGGGTAATCTGAACTGTACCGGTTGAGTCACTGTTTGAGGACATGTACATCAGGTTATCGATACCGTTCATGTTCTGTTCGATAACCTGCGTAACGGTGTCCTGCACCGTTTTGGCATCAGCGCCCGGGTAGGTTGCGGAGATCGTCACTGCCGGCGGCGCAATCGTTGGATATTGCGCAACAGGCAGCTTCAGGATCGCAAGTCCCCCGGCCAGCATGATGATAATGGCGATCACCCACGCAAATATGGGGCGATCGATAAAGAAATTAGGCATGTCTTAACGGCTCCTGTTTAAGTTAAGACTTGGTTTGTTCTGACTGGCCAGCGGCCGATGCTTGTTGTTTGTCGTCAGATTTCACTTCCTGAGCTTTGACCTGCGCGCCAGGACGAACTTTTTGCAAACCAGTAATAATCACGCGATCGCCATCTTTCAGACCTTCCGTTACCAGCCACTTGTCGCCAATCGCCTGCGTTGCAGTGATATTGCGTGTTTCGACTTTGTTATCGGCACCCACAACCAGCGCGCTCGCATCGCCGCGTGGCGTACGGGTCACGCCTTGCTGCGGAACCAGAATGGCGCTTGGGTTAGTCCCTTCTTCAAGACGGGCGCGTACGAACATACCCGGCAGCAGGGTTTTATCCGGATTCGGGAAAATAGCCCGGATGGTGATAGAGCCGGTGGTCTGATCGACGGTCACATCAGAAAATTCCAGTGTGCCTGTCTGTGAGAACTTGATACCGTCGTTGGTAACCAGTTCAACTTTGGCTTTACCGTTTTCCTGTTTCAGTTGTCCGCTGGCAAGCTCCTGTTTGAGACGCAGGAAATCGTTGCTGGACTGTGTAACGTCAACGTAGATCGGGTCAAGCTGCTGCACGGTGGCCAGCGCGTTGGTTTGACCGTTCTGCACCAGCGCACCTTCGGTGACGGCTGATTTACCAATACGACCGCTGATAGGGGAGGTCACTTTGGTGTAGGCGAGGTTAATACGCGCGGTTTCTACCGCCGCTTTCGCCGCCACAACGGCTGCATTGGCTTGCTGTGCATCGGCCAGGGCAGAATCGTAATCCTGTTGGCTGATGTACTGCGTGCCGAGCAGTTTCTTGTAACGATTCAACGTCAGTTGCGAAATTTTGGCTGCCGCTTCTGCTTTCGCCAGATCGCCTTTAGCGCTCTCATAAGACGCCTGATAGGTTGCTGGATCAATCTGATAAAGAGACTCACCTGCTTTCACATCACCGCCTTCGGTGAAGTTACGTTTCAGGATGATACCGCTCACCTGCGGACGTACTTCTGCAATGCGATAGGCGCTGGTGCGGCCCGGTAGTTCTGTTGTCATCTGGAGAGGTTCGGATTTGAGCGTCACGACGCCAACTTCTGGCACCTGCTGAGCTCCTTGTTGAGCCTCTTTGTCGTCACATCCTGTAAGCGCTAAGCTGCCTGAGAGCATCAGAACGACCGCCAGAGGCGTTAACCCTCTGTTTTTGTTCATATGTAAACCTCGAGTGTCCGATTTCAAATTGATCAAGGGTCCTGAGTCTAAAAACCCATTGCTGCGTTTATATTATCGTCATGCTATGGTACATACATTCATAAATGTATGTAAATCTGACTCCTGTAAATTCATCAACGTATGGCACGAAAAACCAAACAACAAGCGCTGGAAACCCGACAACACATTCTGGATGTGGCAATGCGTTTGTTCTCACAGCAGGGTGTTTCGGCAACCTCGCTGGCGCAGATTGCTCAGGCCGCGGGCGTCACGCGGGGAGCGATTTACTGGCATTTTAAAGACAAGTCAGATCTGTTTGGTGAAATCTGGGAGCTTTCAGAGTCCAGCATCAGCGATCTTGAGAGTGAGTATCGGGCAAAATTCCCTCACGATCCACTCTCAGTATTAAGAGAAATATTAGTATATATCCTTGAAGCGACTGTTGTGGAAGAACGCCGACGTCTGATGATGGAAATCATCTTCCATAAATGTGAGTTTGTTGGCGAAATGGCGGTGGTTCAGCAGGCGCAGCGCGACCTGTGTCTGGAAAGCTACGATCGCATCGAGCAAGTTCTTAAGGAATGTATGCAGGCCGACATGCTTCCCGCTACGCTGTTAACGCGCCGGGCGGCGATCCTGATGCGCAGCTATATTTCCGGCCTGATGGAAAACTGGCTTTTCGCCCCGCAGTCGTTCGATCTGAAATCAGAGGCGCGCAGCTACGTCGCGATTTTCCTGGAGATGTGCCAGCTTTGCCCGACCCTCCGCAGCGAGGGAGCGCCGCTTACTGCCTGAATCTTTCCAGGAAATGTCTTAGAGGATTACCTTCCCGCTATTCTGCTTTAGCCGGGCGTGATATTCTTCACGCCCGACTATTTTCGGTCATTTCTCAGATCACATTCACGACTATGCTGCACACCTATCGCTCGACACATTTTGTTCTGGCCGTTTTTTTGATCCTGCTGTTTTTCTTTGCAGCCGCACCGCATTCCTGGGCCCGTGCAGACAACGGCAGTGACGTCCCGACGCGTGCCGAGGTTCAGTCGCAACTCGACACCCTGAATAAACAAAAAGAACTCTCCGCCCAGGAAAAGCTCGTTCAGCAGGACCTGACGGAAACCCTGGATACGCTGGATAAGATCGATCGCATCAAAGCCGAAACGGCCCAGTTGCGGCAGAAGGTCGCTCAGGCGCCGGAGAACATGCGTAAAGCAACGGAGGCCCTGAACGCGCTTAGCGACGTTGATAACGACGATGAAACCCGAAAAACGCTTGCCACGCTTTCGTTGCGCCAGCTCGAGTCGCGCGTGGCGCAGCTGCTGGACGATCTGCAAACGGCGCAGTCCGATCTCTCGACCTATAACAGCCAGCTGGTTTCGCTGCAAACCCAGCCTGAGCGCGTGCAGAACGCCATGTATTCTGCATCGCAACAGCTACAGCAGATACGTAACCGTCTGAATGGCATTACCGTGGGGGAAGGGGCGCTTCGACCGACCCAGCAAACGCTGCTGAACATCCAGCAGACGCTGCTGAACGCGGAGATTGAACAGCAGCGTAAGAGTCTGGAAGGCAACACGGTGTTGCAGGATGCGCTGCAAAAACAGCGTGACTACGTGAACGCGAATATCAACCGGCTCGAGCATCAGCTTCAGCTGTTGCAGGAGGCGGTGAACAGCAAGCGCCTGACGCTGACCGAAAAAACGGCGCAGGAAGCGGTCTCGCCAGACGAAACGGCGCGTATCCAGGCCAATCCGCTGGTGAAGCAGGAGCTGGAAATTAACCATCAGCTGAGCGAGCGCCTGATTCAGGCGACTGAAAGCGGCAGCGCGCTGGTGCAGCAGAATATTAAAGTCAAAAACTGGCTGGATCGCGCTTTGCAGGCTGAGCGCAATGTCAAAGAGCAGATTGCCGTCCTGAAGGGAAGCCTGCTGCTGTCGCGCATTCTTTACCAGCAGCAGCAGACGCTGCCGTCCGCCGACGAGCTGGAAGACATGACCAACCGCATTGCGGATTTGCGTCTTGAACAGTTTGACGTTAACCAGCAGCGCGATGCCCTGTTCCAGAGCGATACGTTTGTTGCCAAAGTGGAAGAAGGCCATTCAAGTGAAGTAAACGGTGAAGTTCACGACGCGCTGTTGCAGGTTGTGGATATGCGCCGCGAACTGCTCGATCAGCTTAATAAGCAACTGGGCAACCAGCTGATGATGGCGATTAACCTGCAAATCAACCAGCAGCAGCTGGTGAGCGTGTCTAAAAGCCTCCAGGAGATCCTGACCCAGCAGATTTTCTGGGTGAACAGCAACAAACCCATGGACTGGGACTGGTTTAAATCTTTCCCTGAAACGCTGAAATCCCAGATCAAAAGCATGAAAATTACCGTGAACTGGGAGAAAGCCTGGCCTGCGGTAATGATTGCCTTCCTTGCGGGTCTGCCTTTGCTGCTCATCGCCGGAGTAATACGCTGGCGTTTGAAATGGCTGAAGCAGTACCAGGCGAAGCTGGCCTCGGAAGTGGGGCAACTGCGTAACGACAGCCAGCTGCACACACCGAAAGCGATCCTGATCGATCTGATCCGTGCTCTGCCGGTCTGCCTGCTGATCCTCGCCGTCGGCCTGATCCTGTTGACCATGCAGCTCAATATCAGCGACCTGCTGTGGGCGTTCAGCAAAAAGCTGGCGCTGTTCTGGCTGGTGTTTGGTCTGTGCTGGAAAGTGCTGGAAAAAGACGGCGTCGCGGTCCGACACTTCAACATGCCGGAGAAACTCACCAGCCACTGGCGTCGCCAGATTGTACGTATCAGCCTCGCGCTGTTGCCGCTGCACTTCTGGTCCGTTGTGGCCGAGCTTTCGCCGCTGCATCTGATGGATGACGTGCTGGGACAGCTGGTAATTATGCTGAACCTGCTGCTGATAGCCGTCCTGATGTGGCCGATGTGCCGCGACAGCTGGCGTGATAAAGAGTCCCACAATCTTCGTCTGGTTACCGTAACGGTGCTGGCGATCATTCCGCTGGCGCTGATGGTGCTGACGGCAACGGGTTACTTCTATACCACGCTTCGTCTGTCAGGCCGCTGGATTGAAACCGTGTATCTGGTGATCCTGTGGAACCTGCTGTTCCAGACCGTGCTGCGCGGTTTGAGCGTGGCGGCGCGCCGCATTGCGTATCGTCGTGCTGTTGCCCGTCGACAGCATCAGGTTAAAGAGGGGGCTGAAGGGGCTGAGCCGCAGGAAGAGCCGACCATTGCCCTGGAGCAGGTCAACCAGCAAACGATGCGTATTACCATGCTGGTGATGATTGCGCTGTTTGCGGTGATGTTCTGGGCCATCTGGTCTGATTTAATTACCGTCTTCGCCTACCTCGACAGTATCACCCTCTGGCAATACAACGGTACCGAAGCGGGCGCTGCGGTAATGAAAAGCGTCACCATGGGCAGCCTGCTCTTTGCGCTGGTGTCGTCGGTGGTGGCCTGGGCGTTGATCCGCAACCTGCCTGGTCTGCTGGAAGTGCTGGTGCTCTCAAGGCTGAACCTGCGTCAGGGGGCGTCGTATGCCATTACCACCATCCTGAACTACGTCATTATTATTGTCGGGGCGATGACGGTATTCGGCTCGCTGGGCGTCTCGTGGGATAAACTCCAGTGGCTGGCGGCGGCGCTGTCGGTAGGTCTGGGCTTCGGCTTGCAGGAGATCTTCGGTAACTTTGTTTCTGGCCTGATAATCCTGTTCGAACGTCCGGTGCGTATCGGCGATACCGTCACCATCGGCACCTTCTCCGGGACCGTCAGCAAGATCCGTATTCGTGCGACCACCATCACTGACTTCGATCGTAAAGAGGTGATCATCCCGAACAAAGCCTTCGTGACCGAGCGACTGATCAACTGGTCGCTTTCGGATACTACGACGCGCGTGGTGGTCCGACTCGGGGTGGCCTATGGTTCAGATCTGGATAAAGTGAAAGAGGTCCTGCTGGAAGCCGCGAAATCACATCCTAAAGTGATGCACGATCCTGCGCCTGACGTGTTCTTCACCACCTTCGGGCCAAGCACGCTGGATCATGAGCTGCGCCTGTACGTACGCGAACTACGCGATCGCAGCTACACCGTCGATGAGCTGAACCGCACCATTGACCGTCTGTGCCGTGAAAACAACATTAATATCGCCTTCAATCAGCTTGAGGTTCACCTGCGTAACGAGAAAGGTGACGAACATACGGAAGTGAAGCGCGAGATTAAGGGTGACGAAAACTCCGCCCCTCACCCTGCCCTCTCCCCAGAGGGGAGAGGGTAAAAAGCGAATCAGGGCAGATCTTTCAAACCGCACCTAACGGTCCCCTCTCCCTCCAGGGAGAGGGCTAGGGTGAGGGTGAGGGCAACCGGCCTTCACCTTTCCCTCAAAATCCCGCCGCACAATCTCCAGCGCTTTCAGCACCGTCTCCGCCGGGATCTCGTGATTCTCCAGCAGCATAATTAAATCGACGGCCAGCTTGACCTCGTCGGGGGCATTTTCCAGTGACATTAGTGGCTCCTGTTAACGGGTCAGGCGTTCAATGACGCGTTCAATATCATCCAGCGCCTGACGGCAGCGGACGATGCGGCCTTCCAGCGCGCTGATTTCACGCATTAATAACTGCTGCTGTTGCAGCGTTTCGCTGGTGGTCAGGCGGGCTTCGCGCTCACACTTCATCTCAAACAGACGCCGCTCAAACTCCTGGTTCTCCAGCCGCTTGCGCTGCCATTTTCCGAGCCCAGGCGAGGCGCTGTCCCACGCCCGTAGCGGCCAGGCGGCGATTTCGCGGTGCAGGGCGGTGATCTGCTCGGTAAGATGCTCCGCAAGCCACACCACCTGTTCCTGCTGTTCACTCTCAACCGCGTGGCGAAGCTCGTCGAGGTTGGTCTGCATCTCAGCAAGGTAATCCTGAATGACGGTACTGCGGGTGCGGAAGAGCTGCCGATCAAAGCGCGGTTTCAGCGTAGCATGTCCCATCAGCGGTGTGGCCTGCGCCCGCAGCGCGATCAGCTGATTTTGCAGCCTCTCAAGAAGCAGTGCTGTTTTCAATGCGCTCTCCAGTGGTAAAGTAGCCGTTCAGTTTGATAACGATTCGCATTATGCAGCGTACTATTTTAATCATCATTGGCTGGCTCGCGGTAGTGCTGGGTACGCTAGGCATCGTATTGCCCTTGCTGCCGACCACCCCGTTCATCCTGTTGGCCGCCTGGTGCTTCGCCCGCTCGTCGCCGCGTTTTCACCACTGGCTCCTGTACCGTTCGTGGTTTGGCGGCTACCTGCGGCACTGGCAAAAACACCGGGCCATGCCGCCCGGGGCCAAGCCGCGCGCCATTGCCTTCATCCTGATCACCTTCGCCGTCTCGTTATGGCTGGTGAAAATGATGTGGGTGCGCATTCTGCTGCTGGCAATCCTGGCCTGCCTGCTGATCTTTATGTGGCGGATCCCCGTGGTTGATGAAAAGCAACAAAAGCACTGAAGCCTCATCATGGCGGTTGCAATTATGGCGCACAGCCAGTAAATTCGACCGTTTTCGAGCACAGGTGCGCCTGGTCAAAGGTTAAACAACTGTTACTTTGACCGACTCGTCGCGCGCCGTGAGTAACACTGTTTCATTTAGGCACAAACCGATGACCGCAACTGCACAGCAGCTTGAATATCTGAAAAATAGCATCAAAAGTATCCAGGATTATCCAAAGCCTGGCATTCTTTTCCGTGATGTCACCAGCTTGCTGGAAGACCCGAAAGCGTACGCCCTCAGCATTGAACTGCTGGTTGAGCGTTATAAAAACGCCGGGATCACCAAAGTAGTAGGTACCGAAGCCCGTGGCTTCCTGTTCGGCGCACCGGTTGCGCTGGCGATGGGCGTGGGTTTTGTGCCGGTGCGTAAGCCGCGCAAACTGCCGCGTGAAACCATTGCTGAGAGCTATGAGCTGGAATACGGCACCGATCAGCTGGAAATTCACGTTGATGCCATCAAGCCAGGCGACAAAGTGCTGGTGGTGGACGATCTGCTGGCAACCGGCGGCACCATCGAAGCGACCGTGAAGCTGATCCGCCGTCTGGGCGGGGAAGTGACCGACGCGGCATTCATCATCAACCTGTTCGATCTTGGCGGCGAGCAGCGCCTGGAAAAACAGGGTATTACCAGCTACAGCCTGGTACCTTTCCCGGGACATTAATCCCGTATCTCACAACCTCGCTCAATGGGTGAGGTTGTGATAGCATTCCCCTCCATTAATTCACCTTCCAGCGTTGCAGAGCCTGCCCATGAGTTATCAGGTGTTAGCCCGTAAATGGCGACCACAAACCTTTGCTGACGTTGTCGGTCAGGAACATGTGCTGACGGCCCTGGCGAACGGCTTGTCGCTAGGTCGCATCCATCACGCCTATCTTTTCTCCGGCACCCGTGGCGTCGGTAAAACCTCTATTGCCCGTCTGCTGGCAAAAGGTCTGAACTGCGAAACCGGGATCACCGCCACCCCGTGCGGCGTATGTGACAACTGCCGGGAGATCGAGCAGGGGCGTTTTGTCGATCTGATCGAGATCGACGCCGCCTCGCGCACCAAGGTGGAAGACACCCGCGATCTGCTCGACAACGTGCAGTACGCCCCGGCGCGCGGCCGCTTCAAGGTCTATCTGATCGATGAAGTGCACATGCTGTCGCGCCACAGCTTCAACGCCCTGCTGAAAACGCTGGAAGAGCCGCCTGCGCATGTCAAATTCCTGCTGGCGACCACCGATCCGCAAAAGCTGCCGGTCACGATCCTGTCGCGCTGCCTGCAATTCCATCTGAAGGCGCTGGACGTTGAGCAGATCCGCGCACAGCTTGAACACATTCTTGATGAAGAGAAGATCGTTCACGAGCCGCGCGCCCTGCAGCTGCTGGCCCGCGCGGCGGACGGCAGCCTGCGTGATGCGCTGAGCCTGACTGACCAGGCAATTGCCAGCGGTGACGGTAAGCTTTCCACTGACGCGGTCAGCACCATGCTCGGCACGCTGGATGACGATCAGGCGCTGTCGCTTATCGAAGCGATGATTGCCGCCAACGGTGAGCGGGTAATGACCCTCGTCAACGATGCCGCCGCCCGTGGCATTGAATGGGAAGCGCTGCTGGTCGAGATGCTCAGCCTGCTGCATCGCGTGGCGATGCTGCAATTGTCTCCGTCGGCCATTGGCGCGGACATGGCGACCATTGAACAGCGGATGCGTGAACTTGCGCGCACCGTGCCGCCGGCTGATGTTCAGCTTTATTATCAGACGCTGCTGATTGGCCGCAAAGAGCTGCCGTTTGCACCGGATCGCCGGATGGGCGTTGAAATGACGCTGCTGCGCGCGCTGGCCTTCCATCCGCGCAAGCCATTGCCGGAGCCGGAAACGCCCCGGCAGTCCTTTGCGCCGGTTGCGCCGACTGCGGTAATGTCACCGCAGCAGGTGCCACCGCAACCGGCATCGCCGCCGCCGCAGAACGTGCCGCTGTCGGATGCCACCAGTTCGGTGCTTGCCGCACGAAGCCAGTTGCAACGTGCGCAGGGAGCAACCAAACCAAAAAAGAGTGAACCGGCAGCGCCTGCAAGAGCGCGGCCGGTGAACAACGCCGCGCTTGAACGACTGGCCTCGGTAACGGAGCGCGTGCAGTCGCGTCCGGCACCGTCCGCGCTCGAGCAAAAAGCCCCGGCGAAAGAAGAGGCATACCGCTGGAAGGCGACTACCGTTGTTGAAACGGTCAAGGAAGTGGTCGCCACGCCAAAAGCGCTGAAAAAGGCGCTTGAGCATGAAAAAACGCCGGAGCTGTCCGCGAAGCTCGCGGAAGAGTCCATCGAGCGCGACGCCTGGGCCGCTGAGGTCAGCAAACTTCAGCTGCCGAAGCTGGTGGAGCAGGTCGCGCTGAATGCCTGGAAAGAGCAGGAAGGCAATCAGGTGCGTCTGCATCTGCGTCCGGGCCAGCGACATCTGAATTCCCCTGGTGCGCAAAAGGCGCTGGCCGAGGCGCTTACCGCCTTACAGGGTGTGCCGGTTGAATTGACTATCATTGAAGATGATAATCCGGCGGTGAAAACGCCGCTCGAGTGGCGACAGGCGATTTATGAAGAGAAGCTCGCGCAGGCGCGCGAGTCGATTATCGCGGATAACAACATCCAGACCCTGCGCCGGTTCTTCGACGCCGATCTGGATGAAGAGAGTATTCGCCCCCTTTGATCGTGAGTCTGACTTACGGTTGTAATCCTTAACGTGAAAGAAGAGAGAAGCCTATGTTTGGTGGAAAAGGCGGTCTGGGTGGCCTGATGAAGCAGGCTCAGCAGATGCAGGAAAAAATGCAGAAGATGCAGGAAGAGATCGCTCAGCTGGAAGTCACGGGTGAATCCGGTGCCGGTCTGGTCAAGGTGACCATCAACGGTGCGCATAACTGCCGTCGCGTTGAAATCGACCCGAGCCTGCTCGAAGACGATAAAGAGATGCTGGAAGATCTGGTTGCAGCCGCGTTTAACGATGCCGCTCGCCGTATCGACGAAACCCAGAAAGAGAAAATGGCCTCTGTTTCCAGCGGTATGCAACTGCCGCCGGGCTTTAAGATGCCATTCTGATGCAAACCAGTCCGCTGCTCACGCAGTTAATGGAAGCACTGCGCTGCCTGCCGGGCGTTGGCCCGAAGTCGGCGCAGCGTATGGCGTTTACGCTATTGCAGCGCGACCGCAGCGGCGGGATGCGCCTGGCGCAGGCTCTGACCCGCGCCATGTCAGAAATTGGTCACTGTGCGGATTGCCGGACCTTTACCGAGCAGGACGTCTGTAACATCTGCACGAACCCGCGTCGTCAGGAAAACGGTCAGATTTGCGTGGTGGAGAGTCCGGCGGACATCTACGCCATCGAACAAACCGGGCAGTTTTCCGGCCGCTATTTCGTGCTGATGGGGCATCTCTCCCCGCTGGACGGCATCGGCCCGGATGATATCGGTCTCGATCGTCTTGAACAGCGTCTTGAGTCCGAGACGATCAAAGAGGTGATCCTCGCCACCAACCCGACGGTGGAAGGGGAGGCAACCGCCAACTACATCGCCGAGCTGTGCGCGCAGTACGGCGTTGACGCCAGCCGCATCGCCCACGGCGTGCCGGTCGGCGGTGAGCTGGAGATGGTCGACGGCACCACGCTGTCGCACTCGCTGGCCGGACGACACAAGATTATTTTCTGACCAAACGGAGGCTGCGTGCGCGGCCTCCGCTTGAAAATTCCCCCCCTTATCCCCATCTCTCACTCAACGTTTTACAACCCCATTAAATGGCATTGTTGAGGTCGACTTAGATGAAAGGACAAGAAACCCGTGGTTTCCAGTCAGAAGTAAAACAGCTTCTGCACCTGATGATCCATTCCCTGTATTCCAACAAAGAAATCTTCCTGCGTGAGCTGATTTCCAACGCCTCCGATGCGGCGGACAAGTTGCGCTTCCGCGCGCTGTCCAACCCGGATCTGTACGAAGGCGATGGCGAACTGCGCGTGCGCGTCTCTTTTAATAAAGTGAACCGCACCCTGACGATTGCCGATAATGGCATCGGGATGAACCGCGACGAGGTGATCGACCATCTCGGCACCATCGCTAAATCCGGCACCAAAGCGTTCCTCGAGTCCATGGGCTCTGACCAGGCGAAAGACAGCCAGCTGATCGGTCAGTTCGGCGTAGGCTTCTACTCGGCATTCATCGTGGCGGATAAAGTCACCGTACGCACCCGCGCTGCGGGCGACAGCGCCGAAAACGGCGTGCTGTGGGAATCCAAAGGGGAAGGCGAATACACCGTTGATGATATCACCAAAGCGGATCGCGGCACCGAAATCACTCTGCACCTGCGCGAAGGCGAAGACGATTTCCTGAACGACTGGCGCGTACGCTCCATCATCAGCAAATATTCTGACCACATCGCGCTGCCGGTTGAGATTGAAAAACAGGAAGAGAAAGACGGCGAAACCGTGGTTTCCTGGGAGAAAATCAACAAGGCGCAGGCGCTGTGGACGCGCAACAAAGCTGAAATTAAAGACGACGAGTACAACGAGTTTTACAAGCACATCGCCCACGACTTTACCGACCCGCTGACCTGGAGCCACAACCGTGTGGAAGGGAAGCAGGAGTACACCAGCCTGCTGTACATTCCGGCGCAGGCGCCGTGGGACATGTGGAACCGCGATCACAAGCACGGCCTGAAGCTGTACGTGCAGCGCGTCTTCATCATGGACGACGCCGAGCAGTTCATGCCGAACTACCTGCGCTTTGTGCGTGGCCTGATAGATTCCAACGATCTGCCGCTGAACGTCTCCCGTGAAATTCTCCAGGACAGCACCGTCACCCGTAACCTGCGTAACGCCCTGACCAAGCGAGCGTTGCAGATGCTGGAAAAACTGGCGAAAGACGATGCGGAAAAATACCAGACCTTCTGGAAACAGTTCGGCCTGGTGCTGAAAGAAGGCCCGGCGGAAGACACCGCGAACGTGGAAGCTATCGCTAAACTGCTGCGCTTCGCCTCTACGCACAACGACTCCTCCGCCCAGACCGTGTCGCTGGAAGAGTACGTCTCCCGCATGAAAGAAGGGCAGGAGAAGATCTACTACATCACCGCCGACAGCTATGCGGCAGCGAAGAGCAGCCCGCATCTGGAGCTGCTGCGTAAGAAAGGCATCGAAGTGCTGCTGCTGTCTGACCGCATCGACGAGTGGATGATGAACTACCTGACCGAGTTCGACGGTAAATCCTTCCAGTCCGTTGCTAAAGCCGACGAGTCTATCGATAAGCTGGCGGATGAAGTGGACGACAGCGCGAAGGAAGCCGAGAAGGCGCTGGAGCCGTTCGTTGAGCGCGTGAAAACCCTGCTGGGCGACCGCGTGAAAGAGGTGCGCTTCACGCACCGTCTGACCGATACGCCAGCCATTGTCACCACCGATGCGGACGAAATGAGCACCCAGATGGCGAAACTGTTCGCGGCGGCGGGCCAGGCCGTGCCGGAAGTGAAATATATCTTTGAGCTTAATCCGGATCATCCGCTGGTGAAACGCGCGGCGGATACCCAGGACGACGCCCGCTTTGCGGAGTGGGTTGAACTGCTGCTGGATCAGTCCCTGCTGGCCGAGCGCGGCACCCTGGAAGATCCTAACCTGTTCATTAAACGTGTGAATGCGCTGCTGCTGGCGTAATACAAAACCTACCCCTCACCCTGGCCCTCTCCCCAAAGGGGAGAGGGTATAATCGTCCCCTCTCCCCTTTGGGGAGAGGGTTAGGGTGAGGGGGCATTCTCGCACTAACCCAAATAATCTCCCCCCGTTAACCGTTTCAGCCTCCCCGCCTTCCTTGAGCGATACCCGTTCTGGTGGTATTGTTTAGCGCTTTTGAAAAATTGAATCGACATTTGAGGGGATTTTCGCAATGCGTATTATTCTGCTTGGCGCTCCGGGCGCGGGTAAGGGAACTCAGGCTCAGTTCATCATGGAGAAATACGGTATTCCGCAAATCTCTACTGGTGACATGCTGCGTGCCGCTGTTAAATCTGGCTCCGAGCTGGGCAAACAAGCTAAAGACATCATGGACGCAGGCAAGCTGGTGACCGACGAACTGGTTATCGCGCTGGTAAAAGAGCGCATTGCTCAGGAAGACTGCCGCAATGGTTTCCTGCTGGACGGCTTCCCGCGCACCATTCCTCAGGCTGACGCCATGAAAGAAGCGGGCATCAACGTGGATTACGTGCTGGAGTTCGATGTACCGGACGAACTGATCGTTGACCGTATCGTTGGCCGTCGCGTGCACGCTGCCTCTGGCCGCGTTTACCACATCAAATTCAACCCACCTAAGGTTGAAGGCAAAGACGACGTGACCGGCGAAGAGCTGACCACCCGTAAAGACGATCAGGAAGAAACCGTGCGTAAACGCCTGGTGGAATACCATCAGATGACCGCACCGCTGATCGGCTACTACTCCAAAGAGGCGCAGGCGGGTAACACCAAATACGCGAAAGTTGACGGCACCAAAGCCGTGGCTGACGTACGTGCAGAGCTGGAAAAAATCCTCGGCTAAGCGCACCTCTCTCACCCGGAGCCCCGGGTGAGAAAAATTCTCATCTTACCTATTACAGCAATGGGTTTCGTTTAAACGCATTTCCGCTACAATTGACAGCCTATCAAATGGTTAAGAGGCGTGAATGAGTCAGGCGAAAACCGGCATCCTGCTTGCCAATCTGGGCACCCCAGAAGCACCTACTCCAGCGGCGGTAAAACGCTACCTGCGACAATTTTTAAGCGACACGCGCGTCGTGGATACCCCAAGACTGCTGTGGTGGCCACTGCTGCGTGGTGTCATTCTGCCGATTCGTTCTCCGCGTGTAGCAAAGCTCTATCAGTCCGTGTGGATGGAAGAAGGCTCGCCGCTGATGGTCTACAGCCGTCGTCAGGAGAAGGCGCTGGCCGCCCGTCTGCCGGACATGCCCGTTGCGCTCGGTATGAGCTACGGTAAGCCATCCCTGGAAAGCGCCGTCGACTCTCTGCTGGCGCAGGGCGTTGAACACATTGTGGTGCTGGCCCTTTATCCGCAGTATTCGTGCTCCACGGTGGCTGCCGTCTGGGACGAACTGGCACGCATTCTGGCGACCCGCCGCCGTATACCGGGCATCACCTTTATCCGCGACTACGCCGATAACGAGCTGTACATTCAGGCGCTTGCCAGCAGCGCGCGCGCGTCGTTTGAAAAACACGGCGAGCCGGATCTGCTGCTGCTCTCCTATCACGGTATTCCGCAGCGTTTCGCGAACGAAGGGGACGATTACCCCCAGCGTTGCCGCGATACCACCCGCGAGCTGGTCTCCGCCCTCGGCCTGCCGCCTGAGAAGGTGATGATGACCTTCCAGTCGCGCTTCGGTCGTGAACCGTGGTTGACCCCGTATACTGATGAAACGCTAAAAATGCTGGGCGAGAAGGGCGTGAAGCACATTCAGGTTATGTCGCCGGGCTTCTCGGCGGATTGTCTGGAAACGCTGGAAGAGATTGCCGTCCAGAACAAAGAGTTCTTCATGGAGGCCGGCGGAACGAAATACGAATACATTCCTGCGCTTAACGACTCCCCTGAACACATTGATATGATGGTGTCACTGGTCACCACCCGCCGCTGATCGCGTTACGGGCCGGGTTTGTGCTACCATTCCCGGCCCGTATTCTTTGCACAGTTCAGACCATGAAATTTCCCGGTAAACGTAAGTCCAAACACTATTTCCCCGTCGATGCCCGCGATCCGCTGTTACAGCAAATTCAGCAGGAAAGCGAAACCAGCGCTGCCTGGGTGGTCGGTATCGATCAGACGCTGGTGGACATTGAAGCCAAAGTGGATGATGCGTTTGTCGCACGTTACGGTCTGAGCGCCGGGCACTCGCTGGTGATTGAGGATGACGTTGCCGAAGCGCTGTATCAGGAACTGATGCGCGAAAATCTTATCACCCACCAGTTTGCTGGCGGCACCATCGGTAACACCATGCACAACTACTCCGTTCTGGCAGACGACCGCTCGGTGCTGCTTGGCGTGATGTGCAGCAATATCGAAATCGGTGGCTACGCCTACCGCTACCTGTGCAATACCTCCAGCCGCACCGATCTGAACTATTTGCAGGGCGTTGACGGGCCAATTGGTCGTTGCTTTACGCTGATAAGCGATTCCGGCGAGCGTACCTTTGCCATCAGCCCCGGCCATATGAACAAGCTACGCGCTGAAAGTATTCCGGAAGAGGTGATCGCGGGCGCGTCTGCGCTGGTGTTGACGTCTTATCTGGTGCGCTGCAAGCCGGGCGAACCAATGCCGGACGCAACCATGAAGGCAATTGAGTATGCGAAGAAATACAACGTGCCTGTGGTTCTGACGCTGGGCACCAAATTCGTCATTGCCGACAACCCGGAGTGGTGGCAGGCCTTCCTGAAAGAACACGTCTCGATTCTGGCGATGAATGAAGAAGAAGCCGAAGCGCTGACCGGCGAAAGCGATCCGCTGCTGGCGTCTGATAAGGCGCTGGACTGGGTGGATCTGGTGCTCTGCACCGCCGGGCCGGTCGGGCTGTACATGGCGGGCTTCACGGAAGAAGAGAGCAAGCGGAAAACCCAGCACCCGCTGCTGCCAGGCGCTATCGCCGAATTTAACCAGTACGAGTTCAGCCGCGCCATGCGTCATAAAGACTGCATCAACCCGCTGCGTATCTTCTCCCACATTGCACCGTATATGGGGGGCCCCGAGAAGATCATGAACACCAACGGCGCGGGCGACGGCGCGCTGGCCGCGCTGCTGCACGACATCACCGCTAACGCCTACCACAAAACCAATGTGCCGAATTCCAGCAAACACACCTTCAACTGGCTGACCTATTCCTCGCTGGCGCAGGTGTGCAAGTACGCGAACCGCGTGAGTTATCAGGTGCTGAACCAGCATTCACCGCGCTTAACGCGTGGGCTGCCGGAACGGGAAGACAGCCTCGAAGAGGCGTATTGGGACAGGTAAAAGAAGACCCCTCACCCTGGCCCTCTCCCCAAAGGGGAGAGGGAACTTGAACACCCTCTCCCCTTTGGGGAGAGGGCTGGGGTGAGGGGACCAGGCCGCACAAAATTTACCCCGTCACCGCCTCTTCAACCGGCGGCTTCGTCAGCATTGTCAGCATCGTATTCGCAATCTCACGCTCACCCATCACCACCTGATTCGCGCCGCGCTCGGTAATGTACTCTACTTCGTCATCATAATGGGCGCGGGCTATGATTTCGATATGCGGGCATTTTTCACGGGCTGTGGCGACAATCTCGCCAGCCTCGTAACCGTTCGGGATAGTGAGCAGCAGCCAGCGAGCGCAGTCCAGATGCGCCAGATTCATAATCTCTTCGTTAGCCGCGTTGCCCAGCACCGCGCGGATGCCGCGCTCGCGAAGCTCGTCGACGCGAGTGCGTGACGTTTCAATCACTACAAGTGGAATGCCCTGAGCCATCAGTTTTTCACCCAGCAGGCTGCCGACGCGGCCAAAACCGACCAGCAGCGCGTGGTTGCAGATATCCACCGGGATCTGTTTCTCTTCTTCTGTCGCCTCTTCCAGCGTCAGCTCTTCGAGGGTTTCGGTCTTCTCGAGATATTTCTCCAGCAGGGCAAACAATACCGGGTTCAACATGATGGAGAGGATCGCCCCCGCCAGCACCAGATTTTGCCCAGCCTGTGGCAGCAGATTCAGGGCCATCCCCAGACCAGCCAGAATAAAGGCGAACTCGCCAATCTGCGCCAGGCTGGCGGCGATGGTCAGCGCCGTGCGCGGCGAGTGACCGAACATCCGCACCAGGAAGAAGGCGGCAACGGACTTACCAAAGATGATGATTGCCAGCGTACCCAGCACGGCCAGCGGCTGCTGGATGAGGATCATCGGGTCGAACAGCATCCCGACGGAGACAAAGAACAGCACCGCGAACGCATCACGTAGTGGCAGAGTATCGTGCGCGGCACGGTGGCTCAGCTCGGACTCGTTCAGCACCATCCCGGCGAAGAATGCGCCCAGCGCAAAGGAGACGTCAAACAGCTCGACAGCGCCAAAGGCAATGCCCAGCGCCAACGCAAGGACCGAAAGCGTGAACAGTTCACGCGAGCCGGTGGCGGCGCTGCGGGACATGATCCACGGCACCAGACGGCGGCCCACCAGCATCATGATGGCAATAAACGCCACAACCTTACCGATGGTAATGCTCATATCCAGCGCCAGCGAAGCGAAGCCGATATTCTCTTTTTCCATCATCCCGGCGACGGCGGGCAGCAGTACCAGCGTCAACACCATCACCAGATCTTCAACTATCAGCCAGCCAATCGCGATTTGCCCGCGCTGGCTGTCTATCAGCTGCCTCTCTTCAAGCGCGCGCAGCAGCACCACGGTACTGGCGGTTGAAAGACACAGCCCAAATACGATACCGGTCATGATTGACCAGCCCAGCACCGCCGAAAGCGCCATGCCCAGCAGCGTCGCCACCCCTATCTGGGCGATCGCTCCCGGTATGGCGATCGACTTTACCGCCATCAGATCCTTCAGGGAAAAATGCAGTCCGACGCCAAACATCAGCAGGATAACGCCCAGTTCCGCCAGCTCCGGTGCAAGTTTGGTATCTGCGACAAAACCCGGCGTAAAGGGTCCTGCCAGCACGCCCGCTAACAAATAGCCTACCAGGGGCGAAATACGCAGTTTGTTGGCAATCATGCCGAGGATAAAAGCGAGCACAAGTCCACCAACAATGGTGGTGATAAGCGGTGTGGCGTGGTGCATTCCGTCTCCTTTCGCGATGGGTGATCCATTTTTGGTGCAAATACCAAAAAGCCGATTAATAGTTTATGACAATTTTTACGCTTATGTTTATGAATAATTGTTGAAATCACAATAAAAAGGCAATAAGCATAAAAAAAGGCAGATTTTGATAAATTTGCTGAGGGGAGGGAGAGGAAAGCCTTATGGCATCAGGTTATCCGGCTGCCAAAGTTTAACTTTGGCAGCCATGAAGTTACGCTTTATGACGGTTGTCAGGCAGGAATATGGTCAACATCCCCAGAAGTGGCAGGAAAGCGCAGATTTTATAGACCAGGAAGATGCTGGTGTGGTCTGCAACCATCCCTAACACGGCGGCGCCAAGGCCGCCCATGCCAAAGGCAAAACCGAAAAAGAGACCGGAAACCATACCGATACGTCCCGGCAGTAGCTCCTGCGCATAGACCAGAATGGCTGAAAACGCCGACGCGAGAATAAAACCAATAATCACTGTCAATATTCCGGTCCATTCCAGCGTTGCGTACGGTAAAACAAGCGTAAACGGCGCAACGCCGAGGATAGAGCCCCAAATCACATATTTACGTCCGATTTTATCTCCCACAGGGCCGCCAATCACCGTGCCTGCCGCCACCGCAAACAGGAAGGCAAAGAGATGGAACTGGGCGTTTTGTACCGATAATCCGAATTTTTGCATCAGATAGAAGGTGTAATAGCTGCTAATGCTCGCCATATAGAAATATTTCGAGAAAATCAGCACCAGCAACACGCTGACGGCAAGGATCACCTTATTACGCGGAAGGGGATTGGTTATCTTCGCGACAGGTTTTCCCTTATTTACGCGGTGCTGCGCGGCATACCAGCGGCTGATTTGCGCCAGGACGACAATCGCCAGCAGCGCGGCCAGCACAAACCACGCCACGTTGCCTTTGCCGTAAGGCGCGATAATTACCGCCGCCAGCAGAGGACCGAGGGAGCTACCAACGTTCCCCCCCACCTGGAACAGAGACTGCGCCAGCCCGTGGCGTCCGCCGGAGGCCATACGCGCCACGCGGGACGATTCCGGATGGAACACCGATGAACCGGTTCCTACCAGCGCCGCGGCAACCAGTACCGCCTCAAAGCTGCCCGCCATGGCCAGCAGCACCAGCCCGCTCAGGGTGAAGCACATCCCAATGGGCAGCGACCATGGCATCGGGTATTTGTCCGTCCAGTAGCCCACCACCGGCTGTAGCAGCGAAGAGGCCAGCTGGAAGGTCAGGGTGATCATCCCGATCTGCACGAAGGTTAATGAGAACTCAGACTGCAACAGCGGGTAGATCGCCAGAATCAGCGACTGGATCATGTCGTTGAGCAGATGAGAGAGACTGATTGCGCCTAATACTTTGAAGGAAGTGCGCGATTTCGGCGGCGACGCCGGAACGCCCTGAACAGGCTGGGTTGATTCACTGATTGCCATAAATACCACGTCAATTTGTAATTAGAGATGCAGGGAGTAATTATTATCCGACTAACATACTCGTCCGTGACATTTGAAGAAAGTCGCAATTCTGAAAACTTATTTGTCTATTCTTGTGAGTCACTGTAATTTTTGCGTTTGTCTATGGGTCAGGGAGAGAGAAGATGAAGTTAATAAAGCGTGGCGTCGCGCTGGCGCTCATCGCCGCATGGGGGCTGACAAGCCTGCCCGCGCAGGCGTATGAAAAAGATAAAACCTATAAAATTACCATTCTGCATACTAACGATCATCACGGCCATTTCTGGCGCAGCGAATACGGTGAATATGGCCTGGCGGCGCAAAAAACGCTGGTGGACGGCATTCGTAAAGAGGTCTCGGCTCAGGGCGGCAGCGTGCTGTTGCTGTCGGGCGGGGATATTAATACCGGCGTACCGGAATCTGATTTGCAGGATGCCGAGCCTGATTTCCGCGGCATGAATTTAATTGGTTACGACGCGATGGCGGTCGGAAACCACGAGTTTGATAACCCGCTGAGCGTATTGCGCCAGCAGGAAAAGTGGTCCAAATTTCCGTTCCTTTCCGCCAATATTTATCAGAAAAGCACCGGCGAGCGCCTGTTTAAACCGTGGGCGCTGTTTAAGCGTCAGGATCTGAAGATCGCGGTCATCGGCTTAACCACCGACGATACGGCCAAAATTGGCAACCCTGAATTTTTCACCGACATCGAATTCCGTAAACCGGCGGACGAAGCGAAGCTGGTGATCCAGGAGTTGCAGCAGAATGAAAAACCGGATGTGATTATCGCTACCACCCACATGGGGCATTACGACAACGGTCAGCACGGCTCTAACGCGCCGGGCGACGTGGAGATGGCGCGCAGCCTTCCTGCGGGCTCGCTGGCGATGATTGTGGGCGGTCATTCGCAGGATCCGGTCTGCATGGCTTCTGAGAATAAAAAGCAGGTAGATTATGTGCCCGGCACGCCGTGCGCGCCGGATCGTCAGAACGGGATCTGGATTGTACAGGCCCACGAGTGGGGTAAATACGTTGGCCGTGCGGATTTCGAATTCCGTAACGGCGAGATGAAGCTGGTGCACTATCAGCTCATCCCGGTCAACCTGAAGAAGAAAGTGACCTACCCGGACGGCAAAAGCGAGCGGGTACTCTACACGCCAGAGATCGCTGAAAACCAGCAGATGCTCTCCCTGCTGACGCCGTTCCAGAGCAAAGGGAAAGCGCAGCTGGACGTGAAGATTGGCACGCTTAACGGACGACTGGAAGGGGACCGCAGCAAAGTCCGCTTCGTACAAACCAACATGGGGCGTCTGGTGCTGGCCGCGCAGATGGCGCGCACGAATGCGGATTTCGGCGTGATGAGCGGCGGCGGTATTCGTGATTCCATCGAAGGCGGAAACATCACCTATAAAGACGTGCTCAAAGTGCAGCCGTTTGGCAACGTGGTGGTGTATGCGGACATGAGCGGGAAAGAGGTAATTGACTACCTGACCGCCGTGGCGCAGATGAAGCCGGACTCCGGAGCGTATCCGCAGTTTGCTAACGTCAGCTTCGTCGCGAAGGACGGTAAGCTCAACGATCTCAAAATCAAAGGCGAACCTGTTGATCCGGCGAAAACCTACCGCCTGGCAACGTTAAGCTTTAACGCCACCGGCGGCGACGGCTATCCGCATATCGATAACAAACCGGGCTATGTAAATACCGGGTTTATTGATGCGGAAGTGTTAAAGCAGTTTATCCAGCAAAATTCACCGATTGACGTGAACGCGTATGAGCCGAAGGGCGAGGTGAGCTGGCAGTAGAGCGGGTGTGTTGTGCCGGGTGGCGGCTACGCCTTACCCGGCCTACATTCGAATCGTAGGCCCGGTATGCGCAGCGCCACCGGGCAATTTTCTCAATCCCTGCGCGCAATATCCGCAAATTTCGCGTCCAGCATTTTCGCCAGATCGCCTGCGGCCAGTTCGATATCCAGCCCGCGTTTGCCGCCAGAAATATAGATCGTCTCAAATTCCTGCGAAGGCGCATCGATCAGGGTCGGCAGACGCTTTTTCTGGCCGAGCGGGCTGATCCCGCCGACCAGATAACCCGTAGTGCGTTGCGCAACCATCGGGTCTGCCATATCGACCTTTTTCGCTCCCAGCGCTTTGGCCACTTTCTTCAGATCAAGCTGTCCGGCGACGGGCGTCACTGCCACGGCGAGGTGCTTCATATCGCCATTCACCGCGACCAGCAGCGTTTTGTATACCTGGTCCGCGTTCAGCCCCAGCTTGCGCACCACTTCATCACCAAAGTTGGTTTCGTTCGGATCGTGATCGTAGGTGTGGATCCGGAAAGAAATTTTGTTTTTTTCGAGTAATTTAACGGCGGGAGTCATGGCTATCCTTCTTACGACAGACGGTTCATGCCAGCAGCATACGCCTGACGTTTGTCTAAAAAATAGCACCATCTTGCGCAATAGTATTGGCAGTGATGGTTACTTTGAGCGACAATCGGCGTAGCCGAAGGTCACTTCGGTATAATAAAAACGATGAAATTCCTCTTTGACGGGCCAATAGAAATATTGGCCATTTTTTTATTTCAGCAGCGACGGCAAATTCCCTTCTCCGTACAAATGCAACGCGCCAACCGCGACAACATAACGACCGGCAGGCAGGGCATACAGCGTCTCCCGCCACGCCTGGTTGCGCGCGTTCATCAGCACATCATACAACGATTCACTGAACGTCGACGGTAACGCCAGCTTACCGTCTGCGGGCGGCGCATCCAGCCACCAGCCAATCATCGTTTGCAGCAGACGCGCGTTGGTGTGCCAGTGGGTCAGGGTATCATCCAGCAGCATCTTGCCGTCATCAGGAAGCTGGCGAAGAAGCGCAATCTGGCTGTCCGTGCCTTCCAGTTCAATGACGGACAGGTTGCACGCCCTTGCCGCATTCAGCAGTTGATAATCGATACCGTAATCGCCGCGCAGCCCCAGGCGCTGCGCCTGGGTTGCCTGTAGCACCATGGCAATTTGCCACAGGGGCAGGGTGTCGAGCATTGAGAGCGAGACGCCGGACTCATCCGCAAGACGGGTAAGCTCAGCCAGCTGCGTCTCGTTAAGACGTTCAGCCAGGGGGCGGTCGCTTTCCAGCCCGGCAAACGGCGATTCATGGCCGGAGATGTCGGCTTCGACGATCAGCGCGTCGGCGCGCTTCAGTAGTTTAATCAGGCCGGAGGGCAGGGGGGACATATCCTGCGTGCCCATATGAATGCTTCCCACCAGGTGCAGTTGCTGCCCACCCGGAAGCGAAATATCCATACCGGGCCAGGCATAACGGCGGGGAAAAAGGGCGCGAAACGATGTTTTTATACGATTAAACAGACCCATACGCGCTCCATAAACGGAAAGGTTCATGCTAGCGCGTGGGGAAGGGGGGCGCAATAGGCGAAAGCCGGGCGGCGCTGCGCTTACCCGGCCTGCTTCCGGGATTCTACGCTTTCGGTTTAAACCGCAGCAGACGGTTAGCGTTGCTCACCACGGTAATTGACGAGAGCGCCATCGCCGCACCCGCAACAACCGGGTTCAGCAGGGTGCCGGTCAGCGGCCACAAAATCCCGGCGGCAATCGGAATGCCGAGCGAGTTATAGACGAAGGCCCCCAGCAGGTTCTGCTTCATGTTGCGCAACGTGGCTTTCGAAATCGCCAGCGCATCCGCCACGCCCATCAGGCTGTGGCGCATCAGGGTGATCGCCGCAGTTTCAATGGCGACATCGCTCCCGCCGCCCATCGCAATACCTACGTCAGCCTGCGCCAGCGCCGGGGCGTCGTTGATGCCGTCGCCGACCATCGCCACCTGACGACCATCACGTTGCAATTTCCTGATGGCGTCCGCTTTGCCATCTGGCAGTACGCCGGCTATCACCTCATCAATCCCGGCTTCTCTGGCGATGGCGTTAGCGGTAGTCGGGTTATCACCGGTTAACATCACCAGGCGATAGCCCGCATGGTGCAGGCGTTGCAAGGCATCCACGCTGTCCTGGCGTAACGGATCGCGTACGGCCAGCAGCGCCGCCACCTGACCATCCCTCGCCAGCAGAACCGGCGTCGCGCCCTGAGAGGCCTGCGCGTTCAGCTCAGCGTCCAGCACGGACGTATCAACACCGTGTTCAGTTAGCAGTGCCTGGTTACCCAGCAGCAGCGTATGGCCTTCTGCTTCACCGCTGACCCCTAAACCGCGCAGGGTGCGGAAGTTGCTTACCTGCGGCAGGCGGGCATCACCGGCTTTCTCAAGGATGGCGCGCGCCAGCGGGTGACTGGAGCCTTGTTCCAGCGCGGCGGCCAGGCGCAGGGCATCCGTCTCCGTACAGCCAATGGTATTAACGGCCACTACCTGCGGTTTGCCCTCGGTGAGCGTGCCGGTTTTGTCAAAGACGAGGGTGTCCAGCGTGCTTGCCCGTTGCAGGGCGTCAGCATCACGGACCAGTACGCCAAATTCGGCGGCGCGTCCGACGCCAGAGATAATCGACATCGGCGTGGCCAGACCAAGGGCACAAGGGCAGGCGATGATCAGTACCGTGGTGGCGATCACCAGGGTGTAGACAATCTGCGGCGCCGGGCCGAAGAAATACCAGATTGCCGCGCTCAGCAGGGCAATACCGACCACCACTGGCACAAAAATGGCGGAGATTTTATCGGCAAGCTGACCAATTTCCGGCTTACTGCTCTGCGCCTGGCGGACCATCCGAATGATGCGTGACAGTGTGGTATGACTGCCAACGGCGCTGGCGCGGAACAGCACGCTGCCGTCCTGTACCACCGTACCCGCATGCACCGCATCGCCCTGAGATTTCTGCTGGGGGATCGGCTCACCAGTCAGCATGGCTTCATCAAGCCAGGCATCGCCCTGGGTGATTTCACCGTCGACGGGCACGCGGTCACCGGTGGTGAGACGCAGCGTCATACCGGGTTGCACCTCTGAGAGAGGAACGTTTTTTTCCCCATCGTCGGTGACCACGCGGGCCGTCGGCGGGGTTAAATCGAGTAATCTTTCCAGCGCTTTCGACGAACGCTGACGCGCGCGGGCTTCGAGCATATGGCCTAAGTTAATCAGACCTATAATCATCGCGCTCGCTTCATAATAGAGATGGCGCGCCTCCATCGGGAACCACTGCGGCCAGACGTTAACGCTCATCGAATACAGCCACGCCGCACCCGTCCCGAGCGCGACCAGCGTGTCCATCGTCGCGGTGCGGTTTTTCAGGCTCTTCCAGGCGCTGGTATAGAAATGTCCGCCTGCAAACACCATCACCGCAAGGGTAATCAGACCAATCACCAGCCACAGGGTGCGGTTGTCTGCGGTGACCATCATGTTGTCACCCATCATGCCCCACACCATCACCGGAATACCGACCAGCAGGGCGACGATCGCCTGCCAGCGGAAGCGCTTCATGGTGGCGACAGCCGTTTCCTGCTGGCGCTCGCGGCGCTCGGCATCATCTTCGATGGCCTCCGCCCCGTAGCCCGCTTTCTCCACGGCCTGCACTAAATCTGCGGCGGAGGCACTGCCCATCACCAGCGCAGTACGCTCCGCCAGGTTTACCCGTGCCTGTGCGACGCCCGGTACCGCCTGTAAGGCGTTTTGTACCCGGGAGACACAGCTGGCGCAGCTCATGCCGTTGATCAGCAGCTGTTGGCTGTCATCAATATCATCAGCTACCGGAAGCTCAGGAGTGGCCGCTGTCAGTGCTTCCGACGGGGATGATGACTCTGCCAGCGGTTTAGCCTTTGGGTGGCTTAACTCCGCCCCGTAACCGGCCTGTTTAATGGTATCAATCAGCGCGTCGGCGCTGGCGCTGCCGGTCACGGCGGCATGATCGATAGTCACCTCAGCGCTTTCCACATCAGGACGCTGCTCCAGGCTTTCTTTAACACGTTTGACACAGTGGCCGCAGGAGAGGCCGTCCAGTGTCAGGTCAATAGTGTGAGACATAACAAAACTCCCGTATAATGTTCTGGTCAATTGTTGACCTTCACTCTGCTTTTCGCTAACTGTTATGAAGGTTAAACCTTCCATCAAGGGGAAGGTCAAGGGGGAAATGTGAATATCAGCGATGTTGCGAAAAAAACCGGCTTAACCAGCAAAGCGATTCGCTTTTATGAGGAAAAAGGGCTGGTGACGCCACCGTTGCGCAGTGAGAACGGCTACCGCAGCTATACGCAGCTGCATCTTGATGAACTGACGTTACTGCGCCAGGCAAGACAGGTAGGATTTAACCTTGAAGAGTGCGGCGAGCTGGTTAACCTGTTTAACGATCCGAAACGCCACAGTGCCGACGTGAAAAAACGTACGCTGGAAAAAGTGGCGGAGATCGAACGCCATATCATCGAATTACAGGCGATGCGTGAGCAACTGCTACAGCTGGCAGAATCCTGCCCGGGAGATGACAGCGCCGAGTGCCCGATTATCGACAATCTTTCCGGCTGCTGCCACCGTAAAACCCACGCCTAACAGGCTTTAATCCGCAGGGTAATGCCTTCCACCGCAATGACCTCAACCCGCGTGCCGGCGCTGAGGTCATCATCGGCCACCACCGGCCATGAACTGTCCCCCACGCGCATATGACCGCGTCCGTTGATCAGCGCGTTATCAAGCGTAAAACGTTTACCCACGATCTGCTGCCCACGCTGATTGAGATGCGCGTCGACCGGCTTCTGCGCCTTCACCCGTTTGTTCAGCCAGCGCCACCACAGCCAGGCGGCCAGCAGCGTCAGCACGGCAAACAGCGCGCCCTGCCACTCCCAGCCGACAGGCAGCAGCCAGACGACCAGCCCGGTAATCACAGCGGCAACACCGCTCCACAGCAGATAACCGTTGCCGCCAAGCATCTCGGCGGCCAGCAGCAAGCCGCCAAGGCTTAGCCAGAACGCATGAGGATGTGCAACGATGAGCTCAATCATTTTTTACGCTCGTTTCCGCCGTCTTTGATCAACTCGGCAATTCCGGCGATAGATCCCATCAGACTGCTGGCATCCAGCGGCATCATCACCACTTTGCTGTTGTTCGCAGAGCCGATCTCCTTCAGCGCATCGGTATATTTTTGCGCGACGAAGTAGTTCACAGCCTGGATATCCCCGGCGGCAATCGCCTCGGAAACCATTTGCGTCGCGCGGGCTTCCGCTTCTGCCGAACGTTCACGCGCTTCTGCCTGGAGGAAGGCAGACTGACGGTCGCCCTCGGCTTTCAGGATCTGCGACTGTTTTTCCCCTTCCGCTTTCAGGATCTCGGCCTGACGCACCCCTTCGGCTTCAAGAATATAGGCGCGTTTGGTACGCTCGGCCTTCATCTGCGCATTCATGGAAGCAATCAGCTCTGCCGGTGGGCGCACGTCGCGGATCTCAATGCGGGTCACTTTGATCCCCCACGGATTGGTGGCTTCATCAACAATGTGCAGCAGGCGGGTATTAATGCTGTCGCGCTGGGAGAGCATTTCGTCCAGCTCCATCGAGCCAAGCACGGTACGGATGTTGGTCATCGTCAGGTTGACGATCGCCAGCTCCAGGTTGCTCACCTCATAGGCCGCTTTCGGCGCATCAATCACCTGAATAAAGCACACCGCATCGATGGTGACGTTGGCGTTATCCTTAGAGATGACTTCCTGGGAAGGAATATCCAGCACCTGCTCCATCATGTTGATTTTACGCCCAATTCTGTCCATGAAGGGGACGATCAGGCTTAAACCCGGCTGAAGGGTATTGGTGTAGCGACCGAAACGTTCGACGGTCCACTGGTAACCCTGCGGGACAATTTTGACGCCTGCGCCCACGATAACCAGCGCAACGAAAATAAGGACAGGAACAACGATGAGCATAAAAACCTCCTGTTTTGCATGCCGTAACGAGAAAAATTGCGTATTTGTTGAACGTAAGTATATCGGTTAACGGGCGGGATTTCGCCCCTGTAAAGAGGTGGGAACCGGACTGGTAAAATTAAAACGCCCCGCCAGGAGAGCGGGGCGCATAGCGTTACTCTTCAGACCAGGTATAGCTGAAGTCGGTGATAAACCCATCCCCGGCGTCAGCGATGGCTTTCGATAAGCCCTGATAGTATTTTTCCAGGCCGATGGCCTCTATCTGCTGGATCTGCTCGCGAACGGGAGCGCAGAACAGTACTGCATTGCCCGCTCCGACACGTTTGTTGTTCGGCGGCAGATCGCCGGTAATCCCCTTAAACCAGGTTCTGATCCCTTGCTTTAAGCTGTGCGGCGCTTTTGCAAGATCCTTCTGGCCTGTCAGCACCTGTAAGGTGGGGAACTCATTTGCATTGACGGCGGTTTTCATGCGTGCAAAGAACGCGGTAAAAAGCTCAAAAGAGCCGAGATCCGTGACGCGAGGCTTGGTGGTTTTTCCGTTTTTATTGCCCATTTTTCCGGCAGGGGCTGTAGGCGCCGGAACCACATTGACCTTATGCAGATCCAGACCAAACAGCAGATTGCAGTGCGCCCGGCGCTCTTTAAGCGGGTAGGACATTAGCACGTCAATAAACGCCGTCGCCTTCACATCGGCCAGGTCATGGTTAATCAGCCATTGCGAGCGGGCAAATTCCGCGGGGGAAACGAACCAGTCCGGCACCTCAGTAAAGCGTCTGGATTTACCCTTGCCGTCAAACTCGAGAAAGTAAGCCCCATCATCGAAAGCAAAATAGCAGTTTTTAAAGCTACCGATTGTGGTGTTAACGATGAGCGCCTTCTTAACAAAATCGACCACCTCTGCACCCATGACAAAACGCGTGAGTTCAGAAGAATTGATGACTTCCATTAATGTTTCCACATCTGGAACACCAGGCTTCAGGGAAGAGAACTCATAAAAGATATGTGTCATGTTGCTGACTTCCTGTAGTTATAGAGGTGACAATTACCGAACAAAAAGTTTAACACTTGCGATAGGTTAAGGCTATTCGCGCAGCGTAGCGGAAAGGATTATGCTAAAGGCTGTTCTTATCACAGCGGTTAACGGAATCGGAATGAATAATAAAAAAAATCTTCTGGATATCAGGGATGTTGGCTTTCGTGTGGTTGATAACACCATCCTTCAGCACGTCGATTTTTGTCTCTCTCCGGGCGAATTTAAACTCATAACCGGCCCCTCCGGCTGCGGCAAAAGCACCCTCCTGAAAATCGTGGCTTCGCTACTGAGTCCAACGGAGGGAACCATCCTGTTTGAAGGGAAAGATATCGCCACGCTTACACCGGAAAGCTATCGCCAGCAGGTGTCATACTGCGTGCAAACGCCGTCCCTGTTTGGCGACACGGTGTACGACAATCTGGTTTTCCCCTGGCACATCCGCAACCAAACGCCCGATCCGAAAAAGTTTGCGGACGATCTGACCCGTTTTGGGCTTCCGCCGGAGACGCTGACCAAATCGACTGCCGAACTGTCAGGCGGGGAAAAGCAGCGCGTCTCGCTGATCCGTAACCTGCAATTCCTGCCGAAGGTGCTTTTGCTGGATGAAATCACCAGCGCGCTGGATGACGCTAACAAGCGCAACGTCAATGAGATTATTCATCGCTACGTCCGTGAACAGGATATTGCCGTGCTGTGGGTGACGCACGATTCAAATGAAATTAGCCATGCGGATGATGTCATCACGCTCAGGCCGCAGGGCGGGAAAATGGAGGAGGCTCACCGTGGGTGAACATAACATAACCAACGAATCGCTGGCGCTGTCGATGGTCCTGGTGCTGGTGGCGATTGTGGTCAGCTACCGGGAGAAGCTGGGGCTGGAAAAAGATATTCTGTGGAGTATCGTTCGCGCGGTCATTCAGCTCATCATCGTCGGCTATGTGCTGAAATACATCTTCAACGTCAATCATGCCGTGCTGACCCTGTTGATGGTGCTGTTTATCTGCTTTAACGCGGCATGGAACGCGCAGAAACGCAGTAAATACATCGATAAAGCGTTCCTCTCGTCGTTTATTGCCATCACCACCGGGACCGCGTTAACGCTGGCGGTACTGGTGCTCTCCGGCTCGATAGAATTTACGCCGATGCAGGTGATCCCCATTTCCGGGATGATTGCGGGCAATGCGATGGTGGCGGTCGGGTTATGCTACAACAATCTGGGGCAACGCTTCAGCAGTGAACAGCAACAGCTTCAGGAGAAGCTAAGCCTGGGCGCGACACCGAAGGTGGCCTCGGCGCGGTTGATCCGCGACAGCATTCGTTCTTCGCTGATCCCAACGGTGGATTCCGCCAAAACCGTGGGTCTGGTGAGCCTGCCGGGCATGATGTCGGGGCTAATTTTTGCCGGTATCGATCCGGTAAAAGCGATTAAATACCAGATTATGGTGACGTTTATGCTGCTCTCTACGGCGAGCCTGTCGACGATTATTGCCTGCTATCTGACCTATCGGAAGTTTTACAACGCGCGCCACCAGCTGGTGGTGACGCAGTTGAAAAAGACGGGGTAATATCGGCTTCTGTAGGCCCGGCAAGCGTTAGCGCCACCGGGCATTTTTGTTAGTAAAGCAATGCGTACAGCTGACGACGATACTTAGACGCTAGCGCGTCACCGGTGCCGAGCGCGGCCAGGATCTCCTGGAACATCTTTCGCGCCTGACCGTCTGCGGCGCCCAGGTCCTTCTGAAGGTGACTAAACAGCAGCTCCAGCGCCTCTTCATTACGCCCCACCTGGTGAAGCTGAAGCGCCAGCTGGCTTGCCAGCGCGGCATCCGCCGGGTTGTCCGCAACCTGCTGCTGAAGTTGCTGAATTTCAGGGGTATCCGCCGCCTGTTTCAGCAGGTCAATCTGCGCCACCAGGCCCTGATAGCGGGTGTCCTGATCCTGCATCGGCACCGTTTTCAGCACGGCTTCCGCGTCTTCGGGGCGGTGCAGCGCAATCTGGGTCTCTGCCAGCAGCAGACCAATCTGGCTGTTCTGGTTCGACAGCTGCCACGCGTCTTTTAACAGCGGCAGCGCCTCGTCGTACTTGCCTTCCTGCATCAGCGCCATGGCTTCCTGCGCTTTCAGCTCTTCTTCGCGCGGCAGGACTTTATCCAGCAGGGCGCGGATCGCCTCTTCCGGCTGCGGCCCCTGGAAGCCATCCACCGGCTGACCGTTCTGGAACAGGTAGACGGTTGGGATCGCACGCAGGCCAAACTGGGAAGCCACCATCGGTTCGGCGTCACAATCCAGCTTCGCCAGAATGAATTGACCGTTGTACTGCGCGGCAAGGCTTTCCAGGACCGGCGTCAGCTGCAGGCAGTGTTGGCTGCGTTCAGACCAGAAGTAGAACAGCACCGGTGTAGTCATTGACTGTTCGAGTGTCTGTTGCAGGTTAGCTTCAGTTATGTTGACGATATTCTGTACGGACATGCGGCATTCTCTTTTATCGGTTTACTCTTTACATGGGGGTAAGCGTCGTCGCTTCAACTCAACCCTGCAAAATTTTGTCCATCATCCGCCCCGGCAGCAGGCGTTTTAACCAGCCGACGGCATGGGTCACCAGCGTCACCGGATAGCGCATTTTAGGGGTATCGCTCTCAAATGCGTGGCGCACTTTGGCAACCACGGCTTCTGGCCCAAGCGTAAAACGCGCCGCGATACCGGGATTTTCGACCGGTTGGTCCGCCTGCGTCTGGTTAACGTTTTCCGTAAAGCGGGTGCGGATGGGGCCCGGTTCAATCAGGCTGACCTTAATGCCGCTGTGGCGCAGCTCCATGCGCAACGCATCGGACCAGGCTTCAAGCGCATATTTACTGGCAGCGTAAGCCCCGCGTCCCGGCGTGGAGATCAGGCCCATCACCGAGGAGGTCATGACAATCCGCCCTTCGCCGTGCGGCAGCATGGCGGGGAGAAGGCGCATGGTGAGCTGATGCGCCCCAAAAAAGTTTGCGGAGAACTGCTGCTCCAGCTGTTCCCGCGAGAGGGTCTGTAGCGGGCCGTACACGCCGTAGCCCGCATTGTTAAACAGACCGTAAAGCCGGTTGTTGGTCAGGGCGATAACCTCATCGGCGGCCTGCTCCACGCTCTCTGGCGAATCGAGATCCAGCAGAATGCCGGTAAATCCCAGCCCTCGCATGCGTTCGACATCTTCGGGTTTGCGGCAGGCCGCCAGCACCCAAAACCCCTGACGTTTCAGTTCAAGGGCGCTCTCAAGGCCAATTCCGCTG
Source organism: Enterobacter cloacae complex sp. I1M (assembly GCF_014982425.1). NCBI lineage: Bacteria > Pseudomonadati > Pseudomonadota > Gammaproteobacteria > Enterobacterales > Enterobacteriaceae > Enterobacter > Enterobacter cloacae complex sp. I1M. The sequence goes on from NZ_JADCLG010000009.1 coordinate 118,369, forward strand.
GAACATCCTGTTATTAAGACCGATTTTTGCATAACTTTACCTGTCAGGTTCTCAGCTGTTTGACGAGTCATGTTTTACTAAAGGAGCCAGCCGGGTTGCCATCCAGTCGGCAATGAACGGCTGGGCATCGCGATTGGGGTGAATGCCATCATCCTGCATCCACTGAGGTTTCAGATAGACCTCTTCCATGAAAAATGGCAGCAGCGGAATATCAAACTCTTTGGCAAGCTTAGGATAGATCGCGCTAAACGCCTCATTATACCGACGGCCGTAGTTAGCGGGCAGGCGAATTTGCATCAGCAGCGGCTGGGCGTTAGCAGCCTTAATGGTCTGCAAAATAGTCCGCAGCGTTTGCTCCGTTTGCTGTGGCTGGAAGCCGCGCAAACCATCATTACCGCCCAGTTCGACCAGCACCCAACGCGGTTGATGCTGCTTAAGCAGGGCAGGCAGGCGCGATAAGCCTTGCTGCGACGTATCGCCGCTGATGCTGCCGTTAACGACAGACGCCCGGGACTGCCATTTTTCATTGAGCAGGGCGGGCCAGGCCGCACTGGCGGCCATACGATAGCCCGCGCTCAGGCTGTCGCCCAGAATCAATAACGTGTCCGCAGCCGCCGCGCGGAAGGTCATCAGCATCAAAAACAGGAAGGGCAAATGCCAGCGGAAAACATTGTTGAAGTTCATCGTCTTAAGAAGTCCGTCGGTCAGGGAGAACACGAGCTTTCCATCCTCACCGGAGTTGAACTCGTTGTCAAACGTGCCGAAACCATCGCCCTGATTGGCGAATCCGGTTCCGGTAAGTCCACGCTGCTGGCCATTCTCGCCGGGCTGGACGATGGCAGCAGCGGGGAAGTGAACCTGGTCGGCCAGCCCCTCCACGCGCTTGATGAAGAGGCGCGCGCCGCGCTGCGTGCCCGGCATATCGGGTTTGTCTTTCAGTCATTCATGCTGATCCCAACCCTCAACGCACTGGAAAACGTTGAGCTGCCCGGCCTGCTGCGCGGTGAAAATACCCGCGAAAGCCGCGATCACGCCAAAGCGTTGCTGGAACAGCTGGGGCTGGGAAAACGTCTCGACCACCTTCCGGCACAGCTTTCCGGCGGTGAGCAGCAGCGCGTGGCGCTGGCCCGGGCGTTTAACGGGCGCCCGGAAGTGCTGTTTGCCGATGAGCCCACGGGCAATCTCGACCGTAAAACCGGGGACAAAATTGCCGATCTGCTGTTTTCACTCAACCGCGAACACGGCACCACGCTGATTCTGGTTACCCACGACCCGCAGCTGGCCGCCCGCTGCGACCGCCGCCTGCGGCTGGTGAACGGTGTTCTTCAGGAGGAAGCATGATTGCCCGCTGGTTCTGGCGCGAATGGCGCTCGCCCTCGCTGCTGATTGTCTGGCTGGCGTTGAGCCTGGCGGTGGCCTGCGTGCTGGCGCTCGGCAGCGTCAGCGATCGTATGGAGAAAGGGCTTAGCCAGCAGAGTCGGGAATTTATGGCGGGGGACCGGGCTCTGCAAAGTTCTCGCCCCGTGCCGCCGGGCTGGATTGAGGAAGCGCGCAAAGAGGGGCTGAAGGTGGGAGAGCAAATCACCTTCCAGACCATGACCTTTGCGGGCGACACGCCACAGCTTGCCAGCGTAAAAGCCGTGGATGACATCTACCCGATGTATGGTGATTTACAAACCAGTCCGCCGGGGCTAAAACCGACGGCCGGTACGGTACTGCTGGCATCGCGTCTGATGGCGTTGCTGAACCTGAAACCCGGCGACAGTATCGACGTCGGCGACGCGACCCTCAAAATTGCCGGGGAAGTGGTGCAGGAACCCGACTCCGGATTTAATCCGTTCCAGCTCGCGCCGCGCCTGCTGATGAACACCGCTGATGTGGCGAAAACCAACGCCGTCCAGCCGGGTAGCCGCGTCACATGGCGCTATAAGTTTGGCGGGACGCCTGCTCAACTGGAGGCGTATGAAAAATGGCTCCTGCCTCAGCTCAGGCCGGAACATCGCTGGTACGGGCTGGAGCAGGATGACGGGGCGCTCGGCAAATCCCTTGAGCGTTCTCAGCAGTTTCTGCTGCTGTCGGCGCTGTTAACCCTGCTGCTGGCCATTGCGGCCGTTGCCGTGGCAATGGGGCACTACTGCCGCAGCCGTTACGATCTGGTGGCGATCCTCAAAACTCTCGGCGCGGGCCGGGCACAGCTGCGCAAGCTGATTGTTGGCCAGTGGCTGATGGTGCTGGCGCTGTCGGCTCTGACCGGCGGGGCGATAGGGCTGCTGTTTGAAAAGCTGCTGATGGTGCTGCTCAAACCGGTCCTGCCCGCTGCGCTGCCGCCTGCCAGCCTCTGGCCGTGGCTGTGGGCCATCGGCGCGATGACGACGATCTCCCTGCTGGTGGGGTTACGCCCCTACCGGCTGCTGCTCGCCACCCAGCCGCTGCGCGTGCTGCGCCGGGATGTGGTGGCCAGCGTCTGGCCGCTGAAGTTCTATCTGCCGGTGATTATTGCGGTGGCGGTCGGGTTGTTGGCCTGGCTGATGGGCGGCAGTACGCTGCTGTGGGCGGTGCTGGCGGGCGCGGTGGTGCTGGCGCTGCTGTGCGGCGTGGTGGGCTGGCTATTGCTCAATCTTCTCAAAAAGCTGACGGTGAGATCGCTGCCGGTGCGGCTGGCGGTTAACCGACTGCTGCACCAGCCGTGGTCTACCCTCAGCCAGCTCTCGGCATTTTCGCTGTCGTTTATGCTGCTGGCGCTTCTGCTGGTGCTGCGCGGGGATCTGCTGGATCGCTGGCAGCAGCAGCTTCCTCCGGAAAGCCCGAACTATTTCCTGATCAACATTGCTCCCGAACAGGTGACGCCGCTGAAGGGTTTCCTGTCTGAGCATCACATTATTCCGGAATCGTTCTATCCGATCGTGCGCGCCCGCCTGACGCAGATCAACGGCCAGTCCACGGAGGGAAATAAGGATGAATCGCTCAACCGCGAGCTCAACCTGACCTGGCAGGCGAAACGTCCGGACCATAACCCGATCGTTGCCGGCACGTGGCCGCCGAAAGCGGGGGAAGTGTCGATGGAGGAGGGGCTGGCGACACGCCTGAACGTGAAGCTCGGCGATAGCGTGACCTTTACCGGTGATACCCAGGATTTCACCGCCAAAGTCACCAGCCTGCGCAAAGTGGACTGGGAAAGCCTGCGGCCGAACTTCTTCTTCATCTTCCCGCCGGGCGCGCTGGACGGACAGCCCCAGAGCTGGCTGACCAGCTTCCGCTGGGAAAACGGCAACGGCATGCTGACGCAGCTTAACCGGGAGTTCCCGACGGTGAGCCTGCTGGATATCGGCGCGATCCTCAAACAGGTCGGGCAGGTGCTGGAACAGGTGAGCCGCGCCCTGGAGGTGATGGTGGTGCTGGTGACCGTCTGCGGCCTATTGCTGCTGCTGGCGCAGGTGCAGGTCGGCATGCGTCAGCGTCATCAGGAGCTGGTGGTCTACCGCACGCTGGGGGCCAGTAAACGGCTGCTGCGCGCCACGCTGTGGAGCGAATTTGCCCTGCTCGGGCTGGTGGCGGGCCTGGTGGCGGCCATCGGGGCGGAAACCGCACTGGCGGTGCTTCAGACGAAAGTCTTTGATTTTCCATGGGAGCCTGACTGGCGGCTGTGGTTAACGTTGCCCGTCTGCGGCGCGGTGCTGCTGTCCCTGTGCGGTGGCTGGCTCGGGACGCGGCTGTTGAAAGGTAAAGCGCTGTTCCGCCAGTTTGTCAGCTAGTTTATTTGCGTGATGATGACGCACCGGCATTTCTGCTGGTGTGTCATCGATTAATAGCACTAATCGTTAATACCCATGCATTTAGTAGCACAAAACATTAAAAACCCGCCCACACATCCCGAATTTTTCCGGTTAATATTCACCAGCTAAATATTTAGCAGCGTGTCTATCAAGGAAAAAGAATGACTATAAGAAAAACAGCGCTGGCGACAACGATCGGCGCAGCAGTGGCATTGGCTTCTTTCGCATCTCAGGCGGAAATCACCCTTCTGAAACAGGATCCGCAGGCGGGTAACCCGCTGAGCCGTCTGAACTTCACCGTTGGCGGCAGCATCCGTCCTCAGTTCCAGAACATGACCGGTGACGACGGCAAAAACGGCTACAAGCGTAACGGCTTTGACGGCGGTACCCGTTTCCGTTTCGCGGCAGACTACTACCTGTTCGATGACATCAGCTGGATCACCTACTACGAGCTGGGTGTGAACATTCCGGCGCAGTTTAACTGGGATAACCACTACGCCGACGGCGCGCACGATACTTCACGCCGTATGCTCTACACCGGTCTGAAGAGCGACACCTGGGGTACGCTGACCTTCGGCCAGCAGAACAGCGTGTACTATGACGTGGTGGGCGCAAAAACCGATATCTGGGACTACGACATGATTGGTCAGGCGTCGGGTAACGGGATCAACGGCGACTACGACGGCTCTTACCGTTCACGCCAGATGCTGAAGTACAAGAAAACCGTGGGCGATGCTGACATCTACGCCTCTTACCTGTTTGAAGACAGCGAATACCTGCCGGGCAACGGCCTGCGCTACAAGCGCAAAGGCGGCGGTTCACTGGGTATCGATTACCACCTGACCACCGATCTGACCTGGGGCGCAGCGTGGAACTACACCCGCGCGGACATGCGTAATCCGGACAACGGCGACAGCAAATCCTACGACCAGAACATTCTCGGCACCGCACTGAGCTGGACGCCGGATAACTGGACCTTCTCCGCAGGCGGCGGCTGGTATCAGAACTTCATGACCACCAAAAAAGTGTCCGTTAACGACTACTTCGCCGGTGATGCATGGGGTATTGAATACTTTGCGGGATACAAATTCCCGGTCGGTCAGTATGCGGTGAAATCCATTCAGCCGTACTTCATGGGCGACCGTATTGAGTACGTGAATGGCCGTAACTACCAGCGCATCGACAACGGCGTAGGTATCAGCGTCCAGCTGGACTACGGTTTCCGCGTGGATTACGAACACGTGTTCACCTCCAGCACCGACAACCTGGGCGACATGAACCTGGTGCGTCTGCGTTACGACTTCTGAGTGGTTTGTTCCCCGGTGGCGCTGCGCTTACCGGGGCTACAAAAGCACGCGTAGGCCGGGTAAGGCGTAGCCGCCACCCGGCTTTTTTCAGCGATCAAGCCATTCGGCAATGTCTTCAAACGTCCCGCGATATACAATTTTCTCCGCCTTTTTCTCCAGCTGATAGCCGTACATCGGATCGTAATAGCACGCGTAGGCCGGGTAAGGCGTAGCCGCCACCCGGCTTTTTTCAGCGATCAAGCCACTCGGCAATTTCTTCGTACGTCCCGCGAAAAACAATCTTCTCCGCTTTCTTCTCCAGCTGATAGCCGTACATCGGGTCGTAATAGTCCTTCAGCAGCGGCACAAGCCAGCTGAAGTGCGCGTCAGTGCTTCCAGAGCGCTGTTGTTCCAGCAGCGCGGAATCTAATAGCGCGGTAAATTCCGCGAATCGTTGCAGCCCCAGACGACGGCGGATGGCGAACAGGCCGTGATGCAGGTATTCGCTGTAGGCTTTCCAGCCCGCTTCTTCACCGTAGGCGGCAAAAAAATCGGCCCACATGTGGTCGAAATACTCTTCGCGCAGGCGCTCAAGACGGATCTCAAACGGATCTTCGACCACCACGACAGGCGCTTCCGCCATGCGGTCGCGCAGGCACTCCGGCAGGTGGTTAGAGCCAATCATCCGGCCCTCATCCTCCAGCACCCAGCGCGCGGCATCTTTTTTTAGCAGCTCGACGGCAAGGTGATTCTCGAAGCTCGCCTGAGAAAGTTGCGGGGTGAGCGTGCGGCCAAATGACGAGCCGCGATGGTGCGCCAGCCCTTCCAGATCGATGCCCTGCGCATGCTGCTTCACCAGCAGCGTTTTGCCGTTTCCGGTACAGCCACCGATAAGCACCATCGGTTTTTGTGACTGCTCAATCGTCACCTGAATTGCCGTCTGGCGCAGGGCCTTATAGCCGCCGCGGATCAGCGGATAATCGATTCCCGCCTCTTTAAGCCAGGCCTGGGAGATATGTGAGCGCTGGCCACCGCGCGCGCAGCAAAGGTAGCCCTCAGGATGGGCCAGGCTGGCTTCGCGCCAGGCGTTGATGCGCGCCTCTCGCGTCTCGCCGTTGACCAGGCTATGGCCGAGCGTCAGTGCGGCGTCCGGACCCTGGCGTTTATAGCAGGTGCCGACGGCGGCACGCTCGTCGTCGTTCATTAAGGGCAGGTTGAGTGCGGCGGGCATCGCACCCTGGACAAATTCGATCGGCGCGCGAACGTCGATTAAAGGGGTATCGGACGCGAGGATCGCGCGATAGTCCGTTCCATCGTTCATGGTGGTTCCAGAAGAAAGCTAAGCAGCAATGGGCGGGAATTGTACGCCGGGGAAGGGGAAGGTCAACTCCCCGGCGGGGGTTACTTACTTCAGTTTTGACTGCGCCCAGACAATCCCGCTCGCGTATTCTGGCGGCAGCAGGGGAACAATCGCTTCCAGCGTGGCGCTCAGGCGGTCCGTGTCGGTATCGTTCAGGTTCAGGTGGCCGACCTTACGACCCGGGCGCACCGCTTTGTCGTACCAGTGCAGGTGCACCAGCGGCAGCTTCAGCCAGTCGTAGTTCAGATCGGTGCCGATCAGGTTGATCATCACCGACGGGCTGGTCACCACCGGCTGCGGCAGCGGCAGGTCAGTGATGGCGCGCAGGTGCAGCTCGAACTGGCTGATGGAGGCACCGTTTTGCGTCCAGTGGCCGCTGTTGTGCACGCGCGGCGCAAGTTCGTTGATCAGCAGACCCGATGGCGTGACGAAACACTCCATCGCCATTACGCCCACATAGCCCAGCTCATGCATGATGGCAGAGAGCATCTCTTCCGCCTGCGCCTGCTGGTCAGCATTGGCCTGCGGGAAGGCGACGCTGGTGCGCAGAATCCCGTCCTGATGCAGGTTATGCGTTAGCGGGTAAAAAACGGTGTGCCCGTCATGCCCGCGCGCGCCCACCAGCGACACTTCACCGCTGAAGTTTATGCCCTGCTCAACGATGCACTCGCCGTAGCAGTCGTCCGGCAGCTCGGCGGTGTCGTTCGCGCGCAGGCGCCACTGCCCGCGACCGTCGTAGCCGCCGACACGACGCTTCACGATCGCCAGATCGCCCAGCATGGCGAAGACGTCATTCCACTCGCTTTTGTCGGACAACAGCTGCCACGGCGCGGTCGCAAGGCCGAGCTTGTCGAACAGCTGCTTTTGCGTCAGACGGTCGGCGATGATCGGGAAGACGTCGCGGTTCACAAAGGCGTTATGGCGCGCCAGCTCGCGGGTCAGGGCGGTTTCCGGCCAGCGTTCAATTTCGGCGGTGATCACGCTCTGATGGAACGGCACGGCTTCCGGCTCGGCGTCCAGCCCGACGGGCCAGACGGCAATACCCAGCGGCTCACCGGCCTGACGCAGCATCCGGCCAAGCTGACCATTACCAAGAACGCAAACCTGCTTCATGCTGCACCCCGCGGATCCGGGTTATCCAGCACCTCGTCGGTCTGGGCTTTACGCCACTCCGCCAGACGTTGATGTAAGTCATTATCATGCGTCGCGAGGATCTGCGCGGCCAGCAGGGCGGCATTTGCGGCACCCGCCTTACCAATCGCCAGTGTACCGACAGGGATACCGCGCGGCATCTGGACGATAGAGTACAGGCTATCAACCCCGCTTAACGCGGCGCTTTGCACGGGAACACCCAGTACCGGCACCAGGGTTTTGGCGGCAATCATGCCCGGCAGATGTGCTGCGCCGCCCGCACCGGCAATGATCACCTCGTAACCGTTCTCTTCGGCGCTTTCGGCGAAGCTGAACAGTTTATCCGGCGTACGGTGCGCGGAAACCACTTCGACGTGGTGCGGAACATTCAGGATTTCAAAGATTTCGGCGGCGAACTGCATGGTAGCCCAGTCGCTTTTGGACCCCATCACGATGGCGACACGCGCCGGATTATTGCGGGAAGACATGCGTCTTAAAACTCCTGTGGTGCGGAACACACTGCTTTCGAGGGCACAGAGAATAGCATGTAATACCGGCAAGGAAAACGGTTGCGTGGTCGTGAAATGGGCGAAAAAACGAGGAGGGTTAGAACGGGAAGGCGATCAATTCCACACCTTCCGGCGTGACTTTGACCATCGATCCTTCACTGTGCCAGGCGCCTAAAACCACGCGATGGGCGGGCTCGCCGTTGGCGATAAGGGAATGCACATCGGGACGATGGGTATGGCCGTGGATCAGCCACTGAACGCGATGCTTCTCCATCACGTTCACCACCGCCTGCGGGTTGACGTCCATGATGGTCATCGATTTGCTGCTATTGGCGGCCTTGCTGCCCGCGCGCATTCTGGCGGCGATGCGGTTGCGGATAAACAGCGGCAGGGCGAGGAACACTTTTTGGATCCACGGGGTGTGAACTTTGGCGCGAAACGCCAGGTAGCCGGTATCGTCAGTGCAGAGCGTGTCGCCGTGCATGATCAGAATATTGCGGCCATAGAGGTCAAGCACCTGCTCTTCCGGCAGCAGCGTCATGCCGCTCTCGCGGGCGTAGCGCTGGCCGATCAGGAAATCACGGTTGCCGTGAATGAAATAGCAGGGGACGCCGGAATCCACCAGCGCTTTAATGGCCGCTGCCATCTCACGGTGCAGCGGGTTCGGATCGTCGTCGCCTATCCAGGCCTCAAACAGGTCACCCAGAATGTACAGCGCATCGGCGCTTTTCGCTTCACCGCGTAAAAAACGCAGAAAACCGGCGGTTATCGCCGGTTCTTCTGTTTGCAGATGCAGATCCGCAATAAAGAGTGTCGCCACGAATTACTCGCTGACGGTCACGCTTGTGATCACAACGTCTTCTTTAGGAACGTCCTGGTGCATACCGCTGCGGCCAGTAGAAACGGCTTTGATCTTGTCGACCACGTCCATGCCTTCAACCACTTCTGCGAATACGCAGTAGCCCCAGCCCTGCAGGCTTTCGCCAGAGAAGTTCAGGAAGTCGTTGTCCGCCACGTTAATGAAGAACTGTGCGGTAGCAGAGTGCGGGGCCTGAGTACGGGCCATTGCCAGCGTACCGCGGGTGTTTTTCAGGCCGTTGTTCGCTTCGTTTTTGATCGCTTCTTTCGTCTCTTTCTGGCGCATGCCAGGCTCGAAACCGCCGCCCTGAATCATAAAGCCGTTGATCACACGGTGGAAAATAGTGTTGTTGTAGAAACCTTCGCGGCAGTAGTCCAGGAAGTTTTTAACTGTTTCAGGCGCTTTGTCATCAAAGGTTTTGATTACGATATCGCCATGATTAGTGTGGAAAGTAACCATTTTTGCATCCTGTTCCGTTATTGTGGTGCGTCGACCCGTGCTCGGGTCACATATAGGGGCTTGTTATAGCATAACCACAGGACACGATCACCTTGCATTGTGTGCTGACCGTGCTCCGAATTATGGGTATTATAAGGAACAAACAATCCACACACGTGTTTACATGGAATCTTCGATGTTAAAAATCTTTAATACAATGACGCGCCAAAAAGAGGAATTTAAACCTATCCATGCCGGGGAAGTCGGCATGTACGTGTGTGGTATTACGGTTTACGATCTCTGTCATATCGGCCATGGCCGTACCTTTGTCGCGTTCGACGTGGTGTCCCGCTACCTGCGCTTCCTGGGCTATAACCTGAAGTATGTGCGCAACATCACCGACATCGACGACAAAATCATTAAACGTGCTAATGAAAATGGCGAAAGCTTTGTCGCGCTGGTGGATCGCATGATCGCCGAAATGCACAAGGATTTTGATGCCTTGAATATTCTGCGCCCGGATAGCGAGCCGCGTGCGACCCACCATATTCATGAAATCATTGAGATCACCCAAAAGCTGATCGAGCGCGGTCACGCCTATGTGGCAGACAACGGCGACGTGATGTTCTCGGTGCCGACGGACCCAACCTACGGTGCGCTTTCCCGCCAGGATCTGGACCAGCTCCAGGCCGGTGCACGCGTGGACGTGGTTGACGTGAAGCGTAATCCGATGGACTTCGTGCTGTGGAAGATGTCCAAAGCGGGCGAACCGAGCTGGCCATCCCCGTGGGGCGAAGGGCGTCCGGGCTGGCACATTGAATGTTCAGCGATGAACTGCAAACAGCTGGGCAACCATTTCGACATCCACGGCGGCGGTTCGGATCTGATGTTCCCGCATCATGAAAATGAAATCGCGCAGTCCACCTGTGCTCACGGCGGCGAGTACGTGAACTACTGGATGCACTCCGGGATGGTGATGGTTGACCGCGAGAAGATGTCGAAATCGCTGGGTAACTTCTTCACCGTGCGCGACGTGCTGAAGTATTACGACGCGGAAACCGTGCGCTACTTCCTGATGTCCGGCCACTATCGCAGCCAGCTGAACTACAGCGAAGAGAACCTGAAGCAGGCGCGCGCTGCGCTGGAGCGTCTGTATACCGCACTGCGCGGCACCGACAGGTCTGTTCCGGCCGCTGGCGGCGAGGCGTTCGAAGCCCGCTTCGTTGAGGTCATGAACGACGACTTCAACACGCCGGAAGCCTACTCCGTGCTGTTCGACATGGCGCGTGAGGTGAATCGCCTGAAGTCAGAAGATATGGCGGCGGCGAATGCGCTGGCGTCGCATCTGCGTAAGCTCTCTTCCGTGCTCGGCCTGCTGGAGCAGGAGCCGGACGTGTTCCTGCAAAGCGGCGCGCAGGCGGACGACGGTGAAGTAGCGGAAATTGAAGCACTGATTAAAGCGCGTCTGGAAGCGCGTCAGGCGAAAGACTGGGCGGCGGCGGATGCGGCGCGTAACCGTCTGACCGAGATGGGTATTATTCTGGAAGACGGCCCGCAGGGCACCACCTGGCGTCGTAAGTAAGTCCGTAATGCCCGGTGGCGCTTACGCTTACCGGGCCTACAGGTGAAAGTAGGCCGGGTAAGGCGTAGCCGCCACCCGGCTTTTTTTACCTTCTCTTCTTCCACCATAATACTCCCATCAGCACGATTCCCGGCAGCCACACCCACAGCAGTTCCGAGATAATCACCTGATGCCCGTACGGCGTGGTATAGCGCGACAGTGCAAACGGCGCGACCTTAATCACCTGCCACGGTGCAAAGAAGCGCTCATCTGACCAGGGCCACAGCCAGCCGACGCCTTTCCGCCGGTGGTAATCGAATCCAGCAGGCTGTGCGACAGCAGCGACACGGTTAAAAACAGCCAGCAGCGCGACAGGCTGGCCCGGAACCATCGACGCCCAGCCAGCACGCAAAGTATGGGCACTACCAAGGCAAACAGCAGCGAATGAGTGAAACCGCGGTGGCCGAAAATATTCCCGTAGGCGACACCGAATTTAAACGCCAGTACGTCAGCGTCAGGCAGCATGGCGAGGACGATCCCGGCAAACAGCAGGCGGGGTGGGATGACTTTGGTTCCGAGCCCTAAGCCCAGACACAGAGGTACGGCAGCGTGGGTGATAACGGTAGGCATTGCATTTATCCATGGCAAATCATGGAAATATAGCAGTCATCTCGCGCTAAAAGACCCATGCTAAATTCTGAATTTACGCCGATTCCCGCGCGATAAGCTGGCCGGAGAGGGTAATACGCTGCGTTTGCAGATCCGGCTCCTTCAGCCTGCGGATCATCAGCCCTACCGCCTGGCGGCCGGTCTCTTCACTGGCAGACGAAACGTAAGTCAGTGACGGCGACGTGAGATTAACGTGGAGCATATCTTCAAAACCAATCAGCGCCACCTGCTGGGTTAAAAACACGTCTTTGCCCACCGTGCGCCCCACCTGGTGAATGCCGGAGATCGAACCGATCATCGCGTCCGGCGAATGGCAGAGCAGGGCGGTAATCGTGTTGTTCTTCTCCAGCAGCTGGCGAGTCGCCATGGCCGCCGCCTGCGTGTCATCGGTGCAGGCGGGTGAATATTCTTCACGCCAGACCAGGCCGTTCTGCGTCATCGCGCTGCGAAAACCGAGCAGGCGCTGCTCGCGAATACGGCACCCGTCGCGCCCGCCAATGTAGGCGATGGTGCGGTGCCCGCGCTCGATAAGATAACGCGCGGCCAGGTTCGCCGCCTGGCGGTTATCGCGCATCACCAGATTGCATTTCTCTTCCAGCAACGACTGCGAAACCGACACAAGCGGCAGCGGGCATTGGCGAATGTGTTCCGGGAGAGAGGCGGCGCGGGTGTCCGACGCCAGGTAGATGACGCCCGCCACGCCCTGCTGCTTAAATGAGAGCAGGGTACGCTCAAGATGTTCGTCATCGTTCAGCGGCTGACCGAGAAAAACCATATAACCCTGTTTCTCCAGCTCCTGAACGATGCTCGCCATCACTTTGATGGAAAAGCTGTCGCTGAAGTCCCGCAGGATCAGGCCGATTAAATTGGAGGTGTTGGCGCGAAGGTTGGCAGCGGCGACGTTATGAACATAGCCCAGCGTTGTGATGGCGGCATTGACCTTCCCGATCGTCGCCTCTGAGATCTTCCCTTTCTGGCGCAGCACCAGCGACACGGTAGAAACCGACACGCCCGCATGCTTTGCAACATCAATAATGCTGACTTTCTTCAAAACCGCTCCCTGAAATTTACCGATTATCAGCCAGATAAGAGGCGTACCCCAGCGTACAGGAGACGCCTCCTTCAGGCATCTTATTATTTGCCAATCATCGTGGACATGGTCTGGGCGATAAACTGTGCTCTGGCCCCGAAAATCACCTGTATCCCGTTGTCGCCAACAAACACCACGCCGCGCGCGCCCAGCCCGTTCAGCCCGTCCCGGTCCACCGCTTCGCTCTTCGTAACTTCCAGACGCAGACGCGTGATGCAGGAGCCGACAGAATCAATGTTCTGCGCACCGCCCAGCAGGCCGATGATTTCGGTTGCAAGTTCGGAATCGGACTTGTCATTCGCGCTGGCGGTCACTTCGGTGCGGCCCGGCGTTTTCACGTCGAAACGGCGGATCACGAAGCGGAACGTGAAGTAGTAAATCAGGGCCATAGGGATACCGATGATAATGGCGCTCAGGAAGTTGGTCTGATAGCCGTTAAACGACGGCAGGATCCCGAACGACAGGTAGTCGATAAAGCCCGCCGAGAACGACTTGGCGATGTGCGCATGCAGCAGGTACATGGTCATGTACGCCAGGCCCGCCATGATGGCGTTGAAGACGTAAAGGATTGGCGCCACGAAGATAAAGGTGAACTCTACCGGCTCGGTGATGCCCGTCAGGAAGCAGGTGAGGGCGGCGGAGAAGAGAATACCGGCCGCAATTTTCTTATTCTTCGTATGCGCTTCATGGTACATCGCAAGGCACGCCGCAGGCAGCGCGAACAGCATCAGCGGGAACTCGCCCTGCATGAATTTCCCGGCGTTCTGGTAGGTATCGCTGCTGAAGGATTTCACCCCTTCTTCGAGCATCTTGAACCAGATGGTCTGGTCGCCGTGGATCACCTGACCCGCCTGGGTGGTGTAATCCCCGAACGAATACCAGAAGGAGGGATACCAGATGTGGTGCAGGCCGAGCGGGATCAACGCGCGCTCCACCAGCCCGAAGATAAAGGTCGAGGCCGCCTGGTTATCGCCGTTCACCACCACGGACAGGGCGTCGATCCCGGACTGAATATGCTGCCACACGTACGGCAGCAGCAGGCCGAGCAGGAACGACAGAAATGCCGTCGCAATCGCCACAAAACGCTTCCCGGAGAAGAAGCCGAGGAATTCCGGCAGCTGCATGGTGTGGAAGCGGTTGTAGCACCAGGCCGCGAGAATACCGCAGATCAGGCCGCCAAAGACGCCCATCTGCAACGTCGGAATGCCGACGACCATGGCGTATTTCCCGCCCTGGGAGGCCATTTCCGGCGTAATGCTCAGCACGGTGCTGATGGTTATGTTGGTGACAAACACCGAGACCGCCGCAGAGAGTGCCGCAATGCCGGATTCCGAAGCCAGACCGACGGCAGAGCCGATGGCGAACAGCATCGGCAGGTTATCAAAGATAACCCCGCCGGCGTTCATCATCAGCGGCAGGTGGAACTTATCGCCGAAGGCCAGCAGCAGGCCCGCAGCGGGAAGCAGTGAAATTGGCAGCATTAAGGCGCGACCAATCATCGATAACTTAGACAGCGATTTAACAAACCCTGATATCAGACTCATGCTGATTTCCCCCGAGTAGCGCTTTTTCGCGCTGTTATTGTAAGTAGAACGTTTTAGTAGAACGTTCTACTTATCGTGGGGAAAGTCTGAAAATCGCGCAACATAATTTTCACGTTTCGCCAGAGGGAATAGTGATTATTTGAAGTTGATCGATAATTAACCGTGATGGGTGTGAGGGGATTGTGAGAGAAATTGCCGGGTGGCGGCTTCGCCTTACCCGGCCTACAAACGGAGACAGTACGTAGGCCCGGTAAGCGCAGCGCCACCGGGCATCAGACAGCTCAGGCCGTCACGGTCACGCTCTGACCTGCAAAGCTCACGGTCTGGCCCGCGACAATTTTGCAGCGCTTGCGGGTTTCCACCGTGCCGTCTACTTTTACCTGCCCGTCGGCGATGACGATTTTCGCCTGCGCACCGCTTTCGCTCCAGCCTTCCAGCTTCAGCAGATCGCACAGCTCAACGTGCGGATGTTTACCTAAAGAAAAAGTTGCCATGATTACGCGTCCTCTACGTCGTGATACTCCTCGCACGCCTGCAAGGTATTCTGAATCAGTGTTGCGACCGTCATCGGGCCTACGCCGCCCGGGACCGGAGTAATATAGGAGGCTCGGGCTGCGGCATCTTCATACACCACGTCGCCAACCACTTTGCCGTTTTCCAGACGGTTAATACCCACGTCCACGACGATTGCGCCCTCTTTGATCCACTCGCCCGGAATAAAGCCCGGCTTGCCGACCGCAACGATCAGCAGATCGGCGTTTTCGACGTGATGACGCAGGTTTTTGGTGAAGCGGTGGGTGACGGTGGTGGTGCAGCCCGCCAGCAGCAGCTCCATGCTCATCGGGCGGCCCACGATGTTGGAGGCGCCAATCACCACGGCGTTCAGGCCATAGGTGTCGATGTTATAACGCTCCAGCAGCGTCACGATGCCGCGCGGGGTGCACGGACGCAGGCGCGGCGCGCGCTGGCACAGGCGGCCCACGTTATACGGATGGAAACCGTCAACGTCTTTGTCCGGCGCGATACGCTCCAGCACCTTCACGTTGTCGATGCCCGCAGGCAGCGGCAGCTGAACCAGAATGCCGTCGATCTCTTTATCGGCATTCAGGGTGTCAATCAGTTCCAGCAGTTCCGCTTCGCTGGTGGTTTCCGGCAGATCGTAAGAGCGGGAGACGAACCCCACCTCTTCACACGCTTTGCGTTTGCTGCCGACATAAATTTGCGAAGCCGGGTTGCTGCCAACCAGCACTACGGCCAGCCCTGGAGCGCGTTTTCCGGCAGCTTTACGCGCCTTCACTTTTTCCGCAACCTCAGAGCGCACCTGCTGCGCAATCGTTTTACCGTCAATAATCTTTGCTGCCATCAGAGAGAAGATTCCGTCTGTAACGTTAGAAAGGGGGGATTACCTGTATTTTGTCAGAAGCGAGCGCCGCTGTCAGTCACCCTTTACGAGATTTCATCGATGGCCCGCAAAACCCCTTCTCAGGGCATGGTCAATTTCTTAGAGGCGATTAGGATGTGACCTGGCAAAATGGCAGCGTTTTGACATATTACAAAATAGATTCCTGAGCTACTTTGTCCTCTCCGAAATAAGCCTTCAATTTTTTAATTGAACGTATTTCTTATTCCCGAATATGCGCGGGAAGGGTTATTTACATTTTAAAGGAATAGACATGAAACTCAGCAACATTGCTTCTACTGTTATTGCAACTCTGGCCCTGGTCGCGGGTGCCGCTCACGCAGAAGATCCGGTAGCACCTGTATCTGTAAACGGTGGTACGGTGCATTTTAAAGGTGAATTAGTGAATGCCGCGTGTTCAGTGAATACTGACTCTTCAGAGCAGACGGTTAATCTCGGCCAGTACCGTACCGCGAAATTCACTAAAGTGGGTGACACCACCTCCAATATTCCCTTCACCATCGAACTGAACGACTGCGATCCTGCGGTAGCGAAAACCGCTGCTGTCGCGTTTACCGGCCAGATCGACGCCACCGACAAAACGCTGCTGGCGGTAAGCTCCGGTAACAACGACAACTCCGCGAAGGGCGTAGGCATTGAGATCCTCGACAGCAAATCCTCCACGCTGACCCCGGACGGTGCAACCTTCTCTGCGGCGCAGAACCTGATTGAAGGGACTAACACCCTGAACTTCACCGCGCGCTATAAAGCCACGGCGGCGACCACCGCGCCAGGCCAGGCAAACGCGGACGCAACATTCGTAATGAAATACGAGTAATGCCTGAGTACAGGGATGTGGCTGGCCTCAGGGAAGAGGTCTTTTGATCGCCTATACCGGGAGCGAAGGATGACAAGGACTGGGATACTGCTGTGTGCCCTTGCGATTGCCTCAGCGGTAAACGCACATACCATTGTCATAGACGGCGGCAAAGTACACCTCAGGGGAGAGCTGGTTAACGGCGGCTGCGCCGTGGCCCCGGACAGCCAGAATATGCGCGTGGATATGGGGCAATACCGCACAAACGCCTTTTCCGGCGTCGGCAGCTTTTCCACGGTTAATGTGCCTTTCACCGTACGTCTGCTGGATTGCAGCGTGGACGTCTCCCGCACCGTGGGGATCCAGTTCCAGGGAGTGACACCGGCAGAAGACCCGCAGGTTTTCCTGGCGACATCGCGGCCGGGGGAAAATGCGGTCAGCAGTGGTGTCGGACTGGCGCTTTTTGACGAACAGCAACGTCAGATCATCCCGAACGCGACGGCAGTGAGCTGCTTACCCATTAACACCCGCGAGCTGGTATTTCATTTCAGCGCCCGCTACCGGGCTATTTCCGAACACCTTGTACCAGGCACTATTCAGTCGAATGTCTGGTTTACGTTGATTTATCCCTGACGCCTGCGAACTAATTATTAAAGGTACGGTTGTGATGAACACCCTGATTAAACCTGGACTGTTTTTAACTTTTATTTTGATGATGGTTTCTGCCAGCGCGAATGCATCCGGCGGAATTGCGCTGGGCGCGACGCGCGTTATTTATCCGGCCGATGCAAAACAAACGTCGCTGGCGATCACCAACAGCAATAAACAAGAGCGCTATTTAATTAACGCGTGGATAGAAAATGCCAACGGGCAAAAGGAAAAAACCTTTGCCGTCACGCCGCCGCTGTTTGTCAGCGAGCCGGCCAGCGAAAACACCCTGCGCATTATCTACGCAGGCCCGGCGCTGCCTGCCGATCGCGAATCACTCTTTTACATGAACGTCAAAGCGATTCCCTCCGTCAGCAAAAAACATCAGGACGGCAACAACGTCCTGCAACTGGCCATTCTGTCACGCATCAAGCTGTTTGTTCGCCCGGCTAACCTGGCGATGCCGCCGGAAGAGGCGCTCTCACAGCTGCGTTTTGAGCGCGTCGGCAACCATCTTAAGGTGAGCAATGCCTCGCCGTATTACGTCACGCTGGTCAATCTGAAGCTCGGCGGTCAGACGCTGGAGAACCTGATGGTTGCCCCTAAAAGCTCGGCGCAGCAGGTGCTGCCTGCCGCAGCGAGCGGCACGCTCTCCTGGCAGAGTGTGAATGACTACGGTGCCATTACGCCGGCGCGTAGCGTCAGCCTGTGAGCAGAGACAGGGCGATGAACACTCAATGGCGTTACTGCCCGGTTGCGCTGGCACTGATGGCAACGCTCTGGCCACACGCTGGCTGGGGCGAAAGCTACTTTAACCCGGCGTTTCTCTCCGATGACGCGGCGAACGTGGCGGATTTGTCGCGTTTTGAGAAAGGCCACCAGCAGGCACCGGGCGTCTATCGCGTCGATATCTGGCGTAACGATGAGTTTATCGGCACCCAGGACGTGCGGTTTGAGCAAGCCGACAACACGCCGCCGGTCGCGGGCGGTTTGTCGCCGTGCATTACGCGCGCGATGCTCGATCGCTTTGGCGTCAATATCGCCGCCTTCCCGGAACTGAGCAACGTGCAGGGCGAGACCTGCGTTCCGCTCACCACGGCTATTCCGGGCAGCGAAACGGCGTTCAACTTCGCCTCGTTGCGCCTTAACGTCAGTCTGCCTCAGGTGGCGATGCAAAACAGCGCCCGCGGGTATATTCCGCCTGAACAGTGGGATGAAGGCATCCCAGCCGCGCTGCTGAACTACAGCTTCACCGGCAACCGGGGCAGCGACGACGACAGCTACTATCTGAACCTGCAAAGCGGGTTGAACTATGGCGCCTGGCGATTACGCAATAACGGCGCGTGGCGTTATACCGAAAGCAACGGCCAGCGGCACAGCAGCTGGCAAAATATTGGCACCTGGGCGCAGCGTACGGTCATTCCGCTAAAAAGCGAGCTGGTGCTCGGCGACAGCAACACCGGTAACGATGTCTTCGACAGCGTCGGTTTTCGCGGTGGTCGGCTCTATTCGTCCGACAGCATGTATCCGGACAGCCTGCAAGGCTACGCGCCTACCGTACGCGGAATCGCCCGCACCCCTGCCAAAGTGGTGATCCGCCAGAACGGATACGTGATTTACCAAAGCTATGTGCAGCCGGGGGCTTTTGCGATAACTGACCTTAACCCGACCTCCTCAAGCGGTGACCTGGAGGTGACGGTGGAAGAGAAGGACGGCAGCCAGCAGCGCTACACCGTCCCGTATTCCACCGTTCCGTTGCTTCAGCGTGAAGGACGCTGGAAATACGATCTGGTGGCAGGGGACTATCGCAGCGGCAACAGCGAGCAGGCCACGCCGTTCTTTACTCAGGGTACGATGATTGCGGGTCTTGCCGACGGCTACACGCTGTACGGCGGAACGCAACTGGCCTCGCGCTATACCGCCATCGCCATTGGCGCGGGAAAAAACCTCGGTGACTGGGGGGCGGTGTCACTTGACCTCACCCATGCCCGCAGCCAGCTTGCCGATGACAGCCGCCATGAAGGGCAGTCACTGCGGTTCCTGTACGCAAAATCCCTTAACGGATTCGGCACCAACTTCCAGCTGCTGGGCTATCGCTACTCGACCAAAGGCTTCTACACCCTCGACGATGTGGCCTGGCGCACAATGGAAGGCTACCAGTATGGCGACGATCAGGACGATGACGGCGTGCCGGACGTGCAGAGCTATCACAACCTGACGCTGAATAAAAAAGGACGTTTCCAGCTCAATATCTCCCAGTCTCTTGGCGATTACGGCTCGGTGTACGTGTCGGGCAGCCAGCAAAGTTACTGGGGCACCAGCGAGTCCAACGTCTGGTATCAGCTCGGCTACGCCGGCGGGGTGAACGGGATCAGCTACGCCTTATCCTGGTCATGGAACAAGGCCGTCGGCATTGAAGGAACTGACCGGATCGCCTCGTTTAACGTCTCCGTCCCGTTCAGCCTGTTCACCCGTCACGGCTACCGTCGCGATAACGCGATCGACCGGGCCTATGCCACGGCCTCAGCAAGCCGCAACAGCGACGGTGATACCAGCTGGCAGACCGGGATCAGCGGAACGCTGCTCCAGGATCGTAACCTGAACTACAGCGTCACGCAGGGTCACACCAGCAATAACGGTGCCAGCGGCAGCGCCAGCGCCAACTGGCAGGCAACGTACGGTACGCTGGGTGTGGGCTACAACTACACGCGGGATCAGCACGACCTCAACTGGCAGCTCTCCGGCGGCGTGGTAGGGCATTCAGACGGCATCACATTCAGTCAGCCGCTGGGCGATACCAACGTCTTGATCAAAGCGCCGGGCGCGTCAGGCGTGAGCGTCGAAAACCAGACCGGCGTCAAAACAGACTGGCGTGGCTATGCGGTGATGCCGTACGCCACGGTGTACCGTTACAACCGCGTGGCGCTCGACACTAACACCATGAGCAACAACACCGACATTGAAAATAACGTTTCCAGCGTCGTGCCGACGAACGGTGCGCTGGTGCGCGCCAGTTTTGACACCCGCATCGGCGTGCGTGCGTTGCTCACCGTGAAGCGTGATAACCAGCCTGTGCCGTTTGGGGCGGTGGTGCGTGAGACGCAGAGCGGCGTAACCAGCATGGTGGGCGATGACGGTCAGATTTACCTGAGCGGGCTGCCGCTGAGCGGGGAACTGCTGATTCAGTGGGGAGACGGGAAGCAGTCCCAGTGTCGTGCGCCCTACAGCCTGCCAGAACAGAGCCTGCAACAGGCGATCACACTTAAGGGGATCCGCTGTGAATAAAATCCATTATCTGGGGCTATCCCTTCTGGCATTTTTGCCGCTATCTGAGGCGTTCGCCACCGTCTGCGTCAATGAAAATGGCGTGCCGACGGAGGTGTATTACGACCTGACGGATAAATTCAACAGCTCCAATAACCAGGTGGGGCAGATTGTTACACTCAGCGAGAAGTCCCAGTGGGTGGGCGTCAACGCCGTCTGCCCTAAGGGAACGTCCGGGAACACCACCAAGCGTAGCTATGTGACCGAATTCCCGGTCACAGGCACCAGCGATGGCTACCAGTATCTGAAGCTAAACGACTATCTGGACGGGGCGATGAAAATCACCGACAGCTACGCTGGCACGTTCTATCCACCCAGAAAGTACATTCAGATGGGGAGCCATCCGAACGTGTCTAAAAACAAACCGTTTGGTGTACAGGATTCCAGCCTCGTCTTTCGGCTTAAGGTGACCCGACGCTTTATCAATATGGTGGTGATCCCCCGGGCAATCATGTTCCGGGTTTACGTCACCACGACCTCCACGGATCCGCTCACCACGCCGGTTTATACCATCAGCTACAGCGGGACCATTCAGGTGCCTCAGAGCTGTGAGATTAATGCCGGGAATGTGGTGGAGTTCGATTTCGGAGACATCGGCGCCTCTCTGTTCAGTAAAGCGGGCATCGGAAATAAGCCGGAGGGGATCTCAGCGCAAAGCAAAACCATCGGCATAAAATGCACCAACGTCGAGGCGAACGCCATGCTCACAATGCGTGTTGAAGCGGAGAAGGTTTCAGGCAGTACGCTGGTCTCTGATAACGCGGATGTGGGTTTTGTGATTGCCAACAGTAATGGTGTGCCGCTGACGCCGAACAACCTGACCAGCAAAATCCCGTTCCGTCTGGACGATAGCGCACAGGCACAGGTGGGGATCCGCGCGTGGCCCGTCAGCGTGACCGGTAAAAAACCTGCCGAGGGGCGTTTTACCTCTCGCGGCTATTTACGCGTCGACTATGACTAAGGAGCAGGTATGCGAAACGGAATGCGGTATTTAGCCGTCGCGCTCTTTGCGCTTTGCTCCCCTGCGCACGCAGAGACGGCGCTTGGGGAAATTAACATTCAGCTTTACGGCAATATAGTGGACTTTACATGCGTGGCGGAGGGGGACGACAGCAATAAAACCGTCACGCTCGGCACCTGGCCCACGAAACAGCTCCGCACAACGGGAAGCCGGACGCAGCCTGTACCGTTCACCCTGAAGCTGACCGGATGCCCGCCGGGGGCGGCTTCGATCACATTTACGGGGAAGATGGACGGGCATGATAACAGCCTGCTGGCGCTGAATGATGCCAGCGCGGCCAGTAACGTGGCCGTGGAGATCCTCGACCGGGATAAAACGCGCCTCGCGTTGCAGCAGGCCAGCCAGACGGTGTCAGTGGATGCGCAGGGAAATGCCGAACTGTCGTTTTATGCCAATTATATCGCCACGGCGGATAACCCGCAGCCGGGCCGGGCTGATGCCGATGCAACTTTCATGATTAATTATAATTAATCGTATCCCCTCTCCCTGTAACGGTTATATGTTGCAGGGAGAGGGAAGGATTACAGTAATTCGTGCGCTTTCGCGTAATCAATTAATTCAACGATACTTTGTACGCCCAGCTTGGAAAAGATATTAGACTTATGGGCGCTAATTGTTTTGTTGCTAAGTAATAATTGATCCGCAATCTCCTTATTAGATAATCCGTTCGCCAGATATCGCAGAACCGTCACTTCACGATTCGATAATGGCATATCCACAGCGGCGCCTGTCCGGGAGCCTATATGGTTTATAAAACTCAATGTTTCTGACGGGAAAAAAGAATAGCCCGTCAGTATCATTTCCACCGCGTTATAAATTTCCCCCAGATCTTTCCGCTTACTGACAAAACCATTTGCCCCGGCGCGGATGGCGCGCCCTGCGTAGAAGGCTTCAGATTTCGAAGAGAGGAAGAGAATCTTAATATCTTTATTTAAGTTTCTGATTCTTTTCAATAATACGAAGCCGTCCGTGCCTGTCATTTCGATATCGAGAATGACCAGGTCGATGGGGTGGTTGCGTATACAGTCAAGCACTTCGTGGCTGTCGCCTGACTTCAGTTTGACCTGGATGTTTTTATTTTTCTGTAGCAGGACTTCTATCGACATTCTGACGATAGGGTGTTCGTCCATAATGATAACGGATGCCGGTTTCATTTTTTATGCCTCAGATTGTTAAAAGCGTTATGCTGAGTTTTGTTAAAACTCTCGAAAAGCCGGAAGGATAATTACGCAGATCCTTGTACGGTAGATCCCTGGGAAGAGCGAAAGCATCCTTGTTTACGTAGTGGTGATATCAATGCCTGAGCGCAGTTATCTCATAAGGCTGTTATGGCAAAATGATTTTTCTTATTCGCGTGTCAAACACGTCTTATTATACCGTTTAAGTATTGTCCGAAAAGCCTGTAAATTAATGTCCATATATTGATGATTATTATCTTCTGTATCTGAATCGCTAACTTTTTAAAATTAGCAAAAATGTCCTGATATTGCATTTACCACACAGTTTCATCTTTATGTAATAACAAAAAATAAACGATCTTACTGTATGTTGATCAAATGTTAACAATACGCAGGTCGTTACAAAGTGTTTTCCGCCTGTCCGCTACCTCGGATGTCCGCTCTTTAGCGCGTCATCGCCTCATTTCTAACGCCTCAGGCCAGGAGGATGATCCCTTCGTCAAAACAGCACTATCTGCTGTTTTCTTCACCTCTCATCGCTTTTATTCACAGATAAATCGCTTGTTTTTACACCATTATCATCCTGTTAACGGAAACGTCAGAAACTTAACGCATGGATAAAATGACTCTCGTTTAGCGTACAGGCAGCATTTCGCATGGTTTAAGGTGAAGAATTAGGAATAGTTATAAAATCGAAAGTTTTGTTAAAAAACACAAAAAATTAACATATATTCTAAGTGTTTTCTTAAAGGTCTTTAGGAATTAAGGGGGTACTGAATACGTTAATACGTGAAATCTGAAAGGTTGTTGAGAAGATGTAGCAACTCATGACGATGATTCAGCCCAAGTTTCGCCAGGATGCAGCTGAGACGGTAAATAATGCGGCTATAGGGGCGGTTCTGTAACTGAGCAATCTGTCGCAGGGTGCTACCCTGCGACAGCGCCTGCAGGATCGGCCATTCATCACGTGAAAACCACTCTTTCCTGTGGCCGGCGGGTGACGGCGCTTCCAGCAAGGTTTGTTGCAACGCCCGCGGCGTAAGTTGCCGTTCAATCACATGAAAAGGGCCAGCCGCTTTGCAAAACAGGCGTGTATCGTAATCATCGGCGCGGATGAGCAGGTAGGGTGTCAGGTAGGGGGCGAACAGGCTGTGGCGTCGTAATCGGTCCAGCAGGTCAATAAGCGGCGAGGCGCGGCTTTCTACATCTACCACCAGACGTGATGAAGGCCACTGATTCAGATCGCTGAGGGCGGCTTCCAGGGTGGAATAGTCACAGCAATTGCTCAGGGGAGAGTGCCCGCTCAGAAAACCGGAACGGAAAAAGTTATCCTGTGTGACCAGAACGATAAAGGGAGCATCGGTTTTGCGGGTCTGGTTGATTGACTGGCTCAAATATTCGAGACGATCAAAAAATGGGAGAGCAAAAGGCGAGTGCGTTGAACCCGGTGAATCACTTCCTGTCCGACGACGCCGGTAACGGCGTACTGTCATTCGCATAGCTTCCCTCTTGGCGATGACCGTTCAGTCCTCCTGCCATCTCCAGGATGGCCAATAATATCCCTGACCGAAGCGCGCGCCAGCCTGAATCGCAAACTTACGGTCCGTTTCTGTTTCAATGCCTTCTATGAGTACATTTTCAGCAATTTTTGAACAAAGCGTGACCAGGTTTGCCAGCGCTGGCGTTGCACGTAAACGCCAGAAAGCGATCTTATCGATTTTTATTCCGCTTAACGGCATGCGGCAGGATAAAAACGCGCGCCCTGACGCTTCATCAATGTCATCCAACCAGATCCGATGTCCTTGCGCCGTCAACTGCTGAAGCGCACAACTCACACTCAGACGTGCCGGGTCTGAGAGAGAAAAGAAGGAAGCAGGCTCCACGAGTTCAATGTTCAGCGGTGGGCTGTTAAGTTGCAGTAAACGCTGGAACATTTCCGGTATGGTCAGAACGGTTATCGGCAAATTTATGAAAAGGTTGTCGCAGGGAAAGGGTTTTTTTAACGCAGCGATCTGTGCTTCCAGCAGCATAAGCGCCCGGGCGGCGGACCAGTCGTGAAAAAAGCCTTCGCTTTGCTGATGCGGTGACAGCACGCTGAGCACTTCAGCCCCTACCGTGCGCGAAGAGGAGAGGGCGACAATGGGTTCAAGCTTGATGCCTGTAATGTCGTGTGAGATGTGCTGCACGCACGAGGGGAAACCTGTCTGGTCTGGCGCTGTCACTCCGTCGTCCTGTTCATTTCCAGCCTCCAGGCGGCCGGGATACCGCAGGACAGTGTGAAGGGGAAGTAAACAGGAAAACAGCAGGCGTTACTTAAAAGCGGCTAAGCCTTTTCGCAGCCCGTAAAAGAGGGATAAATGTTGAAAAAACAGCCGTATTTACAATCAGCTAGTCATTAACGGCAGAGAAGGTGGAAAAGGCATTGACTCACTACGCATTGACCGTATAATTCCAGGCGTTTCACCACCGCGAAGTACACTCTTCTCCGTGCGCCCTTAGCTCAGTTGGATAGAGCAACGGCCTTCTAAGCCGTAGGTCGTAGGTTCGAATCCTACAGGGCGTGCCATTAACCCTCCGGCACTCAGCCGTTCCTGACCAGCCTGAATCGTGTTTTCATTACCTTTAATAACTGGCCTTCCAGGGTCATACGACACATTGACTTTTCCCCCAACTTCCTTGCCGGGGGAGAGCGCCATTAGTGCCCTGTAACGGCCGCGGCGGCGACCGGATGGTCAGCGTTAGCGACCACGGTTGCACGGGCGACGGGATGATAACTACCGTCTGTTGCGGCTGCGACGGCGACAGGGTGATCGGCAGATACCACCGCCGTTGTGCGTGCGACAGGATGGTTACCTTCACCGGTGGCCGCCGCAACGGCAACAGGATGATCGGCGGAGGCGACGGCAGTCGCACGGGCTACCGGATGATTTGCAAATGCAGAAAATGATGCCGCAGTGAAAGCCAGAGCGAGAATGACTTTTTTCATAATATAACTCCTGATGTTTTCCCTGTATGGACAGGGACCATTATATTAATAACGATGATTGGTACTTATTGAGAATTGTGCAATGGATATTGCTTCGTCTGAATCAAATACTCTGACAATGTATCTGGAAAACACGTTATTGATAATTGAAGTCAATATACCTTTCCAGTTTTAAATTGTTTATTTTTAAATTTATGGTCGTTTTGTGTAAAAATAAATTATTTGCCTGGTAAAGCATATTTAGCTAAAGGAGATGATTTTTCGCCGGGCAGAATAGTGTCACCTTCAATGAATAATAAAGGCTTAAAATGAAAAAATATTTACTCATCGCGTTGAGCTTTCTGGCTATAACCAGTCCGGCGAGTTACGCTGGCATCCGATCGCTGGTGGAGGATGGCACGGTTCTGCAGAGCCAAATTATTACGCATACCCGAGAAGGGTATCATCCGCTGCGTACCCTAACCGCGGGCACGATTGGTGGCGTAGTGGGTCACCAGTTCGGTAACGGCAAAGGGAAAACCGCCATGACGGTAGCCGGTGCAACAGCCGGGGCGGCGGCTTCTCATAACCGGCAGTCTAACGAATTGGCAGCACAGGAAGTGAAGTTACTTATCAAGACTCAATCCGGGCAGACTATTCAGGTGGTGCAGCACAATAATGGTTTGACATTTAACCCTGGCGACAAAGTTCGTATCATCACAACGGGTTCTAATACCACCGTGGAAAAATCATACTAAGCACATTATTATGATTACAAAAATGAAATACCGTGGTTTTCACGTCTGTTATAAAAATAACGATACACGATACCTGGAAATACTGGACGATATATTTTCCTGTAATGTAAAACGACTCAGCGTTCAGATGGTATTTAAAAGCCTTCCGCATACCCACGTCTCTTTACTGAATACCCCCTACGGACAGTTTGTATTAAAGATTTACTCCCCCAGGAAAAAAAGGATAGAAAAATTTTTCAAATCGTTTTTTACGCCCAACCCCAACGAAAATTTGATTGAGCGGATCGACTATGCCGGCAGGCAAGGTCATACCTTCCCGAATGATTTTTATCTCCTGGCTGAACGCCGGATTTTCAGATTCGCAAAAATCTCGCTCATGTTGTTTGAGTATGTCCCCGGTCCGGAGTTACGCGTTCTTCCCGCGATCACGCCGGACATAAAGCGTGAAATCCGACACAGTATGCAGACAATGCACAATCTGAAAATCATTTCCGGGGATGCGCACGGCGGGAACTTCATCCTGAGTGAAAAAGGAATAAGGATCATCGATCTGTCCGGAAAGCGTTGTAACGCGAAAAGGATTGTTGAAGACAACGTGACGGCCAGCCTGCGCATTGGTATTCCCATTGAATCCCACCGGCGTTGGGAAAAACGCCTGATCGCAAAAAAAATCAGACGACACCATAAAATCGTCCAGAGGAAGTATCTGGCGCGTTCAAATACCGCTTAAACCCTTTATTCATGCAGGACAACAGCCTGTTATAAAAGAATTTTCCCTGGTATATGGCATTTTCGCCAATCCTCTACCATGCTCATTACACCTCACCGTTTCGCGTGGGGGCTTTTCGTAGTTGCTCATTAATCTTAAGGAAAAAGTTTATGAAAAAAACGACTGCTATTTTGTTGGGCACCGCGTTTCTGTTTACCACCAACGCCTTTGCGGCTGAAATGATGACAAAAAACGAATTCGAAAAAGTTGAGTCTCAGTACGAAAAAATCGGTACCGTGAGCACGGCTAACGAAGTCTCTGTCGACGATGCGAAAAAAGAGCTGGTCGAAAAGGCCGATAAAGAAGGTGCTGATGTGCTGGTGCTGACTTCCGGTAATACAAACAACAAAATTCACGGCACCGCCGATATTTACAAGAAAAAATAACGCTTTAGCAACCACCCCTTTCTGGGGTGGTTGTGCGCCGTACTTCTCCCCCACATCGTTTTTAACCTCTTCTCGCGCAGTGCTCCTCGTTGACGCTTGATTACGTATACATAATGCGTATAGTTCTCATTTGCATTTCATTTGATAAATACTAAGGCCCGACAACGGACCATTTTTGCGCGCACGTTAAGAGCTCATTATGAACAACACCACAATGCACAAAACGCTGCTGGCGATTGCCATCGGCGCGGTTACACACTCCGCCTTTGCGGCGGAAGAGAAAAAAGAGGACACCATCGTGGTCCAGTCCACGGCGGGGAGTGATTTCAAACCCGGCGGTGACCAACTGCTTCCGGCCTTCCTCGACGGCCAGGTGGCTAACGGCGGACGTATGGGGATGCTCGGGCAGCAGAACGCCATGGACGTGCCGTTCAACATCATTAGCTACACCTCGAAGCTGGTGGAAGATCAGCAGGCGAAAACCATTGCTGACGTGGTCGCTAACGACGCGGGCGTGCAGTTCGTTCAGGGGTACGGCAACAGCGCGGAAACCTTCCGTATCCGCGGCCTGAAGTTTGACGGCGACGATATGACCTTTGGCGGATTGTCCGGCGTACTGCCGCGTCAGGTGGTGGATGCCCAGATGGTTGACCGCATCGAGATCTTCAAAGGGGCCAACTCCCTGATGAACGGCGCGGCCAGCTCGGGCGTGGGCGGGATGATCAACCTTGAGCCAAAACACGCGGGCGACATCCCGCAGGCGAAAGTGGGCGTCGACTACACCTCGGATTCCCAGATTGGCACCACGCTGGATGCGGGGCGTCGCTTTGGCGATAACGACCAGTTCGGCGCGCGGGTGAACCTTGTGCATCGTGAAGGCGAAACCGGCGTGCCGAACGACCGCCGCCGCACCACGCTGCTCTCCACCGGTCTGGATTACAAAGGTGACCGTTTCCGCACCTCGCTGGACCTGGGCTATCAGAAAAAAACCTTCCACGGCAGTCCGACCAGCGTCAACATCTCGGCGGTGGACTTCGTGCCTGAACCACCGAAGAACGATCGCAACTTCTCGCAGAAGTGGGCCTACAGCGATATCGAAAACGAATTCGGCATGTGGCGCAGCGAGTACGACATCACCGATAGCTGGACGGCCTATACCGGCCTCGGCGCACAGCACGCGCATGAAGAGGGGATCTACAGCGCGCCGAAGCTCCTCGATAAGAGCGGTAATGCGACGGTCAGCCGCCTTGATACCAACCGCATCAGCGATTCCGTCAGCGGCATGGCGGGTATTCGCGGTAACTTCACTACCGGCTTCGTCTCGCATAAGGTGAACGTCGGGTATTCGGCGATGACCAAAAACGAAAAAATCGCGTGGAAGATGTCGGCCGCGGCGGATAACCCGACCACCAATATCTACCACAACACCGGCGTGGCTATGCCGGACAGCAGCAACTTCAGCGGCTCAGGCGGCAAATACAGCGATCCGCTGACCAGCGGGCGCACCCGCACGCAGGGCTGGCTGCTGAGCGATACCCTGGGCGTGCTGGATGACAAGCTGCTGTTCACCGCAGGCGCACGTCATCAGAAGGTAGTGATCCGCGGGTACAACAAAATCACCGGCGCGGAAAACGACGCGGACGGTTTCGACGGCAGCCGCTGGATGCCAACCTACGGCGTGGTCTATAAACCGTGGGAGGAAATTTCCCTCTACGCCAACCACACCGAGGCGTTACAGCCCGGTGAAACTGCGCCGAACACTGCTACTAACTACGGCCAGAGCACCGGTATCGTGCACTCTAAGCAGAACGAAGTGGGCGTAAAGGCGGACTTTGGCCGCGTGGGCGGCTCCCTGGCGCTGTTTGAGATCAAAATGCCGTCGGCGATCCTTGACGACAGCGGTCACTACGGCCTGGATGCAGAACAACGTAACCGCGGCGTGGAGCTGAACGTCTTCGGCGAGCCAATGCTTGGGATGCGTCTGAATGCCAGCGCCACCTGGTTGCAGGCCGAGCTGACCAAAACCAAAAACGGCGTCAATCAGGGCAACGATGCGATCGGTATTCCGAGCTTCTACGCCGTGCTGGGCGCAGAGTACGATATCAAGCCGATTGAAGGCCTGACGGCGACCGCACGCGTTAACCACTCCGGCACGCAGTATGCCGATCTTGCGAACACCAAAAAGCTGGACAGCTACACCACGCTGGATCTGGGCATGCGCTATCGCTTCGCGGTGAACCACAATGAAAACCAGATGACCGTGCGGGCAGGCATCGACAACGTGACCAACGAGAACTACTGGTCAAGCGTGGACGATTCCGGTACTTACATCACTCAGGGCGAGCCGCGTACCTTTAAGGTCTCGGTTGGCTACGAGTTCTAAGCGTTCCACCTCGTTATCCGGGGCAGGGACGCCCCAATCCCTTCGTTGTCGTGTTATAAAATTGTAATAAAAGCTTCTTACACTGGTCGCCACATCCTTACCTCTTGGCCAATGACAGGAAGCCGCTATGGGCAGACCCCTCAAATCCGTATTTAAAAAAGAACATCGCGACGATATCAGTAACCGCAGCGCTAACCCGGTATTCTCCGAGGTTGCAGAGGTGTTCCTCTCCCGCCGCCGTTTTCTCCAGATGGGGGCCGTAGCGGGGGCCGCCGTATCATTCCCGTATCTGATCACACCCGAAAATGCCATTGCCGCGGTATCGAAGCCTTCCGCGCTGGCAAAAGCGGTTTCCCTGGGCTTTACCAGCATCGACGTCTCCACGGAAGACACGGTCAGGGTGCCAGAAGGCTATATTGCCCGCCCGTTCTATCGCTGGGGTGATCCGACGGGAATCAAAGACAACATGCCGGCATTTAAGCCGGACGCCAGCAATACCACAGACGAACAGGCTGTGCAGGCGGGTATGCACCACGATGGCATGGCGTGGTTTAGCCTGCCGCAGGGGGCGCAAAGCCCGGAGCATGGCCTGCTGGCGATGAACCATGAATACATCGACAACGGAATGCTGTTTACGGACGGTACGGCGAACTGGAGCCTCGACAAAGCCCGCAAGGGGCAGAACGCGATGGGCGTGTCGGTGGTGGAAGTGAAAAAAACGGGCAGCGGCTGGGAGGTGGTGCGTCCGTCTTCGTTCGCCCGCCGTATTACCGTCAATACGCCGATGCAGCTTACCGGCCCGGCGCGGCATCAGGACTTAATGAAAACCGCCGCCGATCCGCAGGGGGAACGCGTTCTGGGCACCATGCAGAACTGCGCCAACGGCCACACGCCGTGGGGGACCTATCTCACCTGCGAGGAGAACTGGTCGGACATATTTGTGAAAAAAGCCGATCTCAACCCGCTGGAAAAACGCTACGGCATTAGCGACAGCGATGAATCGTACCGCTGGAACGAGGTGGATGAGCGGTTCAGCGTCGATAAAACCCCTAACGAACCCAACCGTTTCGGCTGGGTCGTGGAAATCGATCCCTACAACCCGACCTCCACCCCGCGCAAGCACACCGCGCTGGGCCGCTTCAAGCATGAGGGGGCAGCCGTCACGCTCGCCGCCGATAATCGCGTGGTGGTTTATATGGGTGACGACCAAAAGTTTGAGTACATCTATAAATTTGTTTCGGATAAAAAATACGATCCCGCGAACCGCGAAGCCAATATGCAGCTGCTGACGTCCGGCACGCTGTACGTCGCCAGGTTCAACGAAAACGGCAGCGGCGACTGGCTGCCGCTTGTCTTCGGGCAAAATGGCCTGGATAAAAGCAACGGTTTTGCAAGCCAGGGCGATCTGCTGATTAAAACCCGTCAGGCGGCCGACGTGGTGGGGGCAACGAAGATGGATCGCCCCGAGTGGATAGCCGTCGATCCGCACGCCAGCGGCAGCGTCTACTGTACGCTCACCAACAACAGCGATCGCGGGAAAGAGGGCAAGGCACCGGTCGATGCCGCTAACCCGCGCGCCAACAACGTGTACGGGCATATTATGCACTGGCTCGAAGAGGGGGCCGATCCTGCCGCCTCACGCTTTAAGTGGGATATTCTGGTCATGGCCGGGCGCACCGACGGCGACGATCCGAAGGCCAAAGGCTCGATGCAGGGCGCGGAATTTGGCAGCCCGGACGGCCTGTCGTTTGACCACCAGGGCGTCCTGTGGATCCAGACCGATGTCTCCTCCAGCACCATCAATAACAAAGCGTACGAGGGGATGGGCAATAACCAGATGGTGGCTACCATTCCAGGCACCAACGAGTATCGCCGATTCCTGACCGGGCCGCGCGGGTGCGAAATCACCGGCATTGCATTTACGCCAGACAACCGGACGCTGTTTATCAACATTCAGCATCCGGGGGAGGGTGGGGATGATATTACCGACCCGGCCAACCCTCGCGCTGTTTCCAGCTGGCCAGACGCGAGCCCGAACGGGCGTCCGCGATCGTCAACGGTGGTGATCGTCAAAGCAGACGGCGGGATCATCGGGTCGTGACGTTTATCCGCCGGGCGCATGCGCTGGCCCGGCGTTAAGCTTGCTACCACCAGCATGAAGTGTTAAAACGTGCCCCTTCTAAAAAAGAGACAGGGGTAGGGCGTGAAAGACGCGTCATCCGCTTCAGGCCATGGTAGCGCTGAAGCTTCGTCGGATCAGAGTCCGACGCTGCAACGTGGTTTGCAAAATCGACATATTCAGTTAATTGCCCTTGGCGGCGCGATCGGTACCGGGCTGTTTCTCGGCATCGGCTCCGCCATTCAAATGGCTGGCCCGGCGGTTCTGCTGGGTTACGCTCTCGCAGGGATTATCGCCTTCCTGATCATGCGCCAGCTCGGCGAGATGGTTGTTGAAGAGCCGGTGTCCGGCTCCTTCGCGCATTTTGCCTATAAATACTGGGGTCCGTTCGCAGGCTTCCTCTCCGGCTGGAACTACTGGGTGATGTTCGTGCTGGTGGGCATGGCGGAGCTGACCGCCGCAGGCATCTATATGCAGTACTGGCTGCCGGATGTCCCGACGTGGATCTGGGCGGCGGCCTTCTTCTTCATCATTAACGCCGTTAACCTTGTGAACGTGCGCCTGTATGGCGAGACCGAGTTCTGGTTTGCGCTGATCAAGGTGCTGGCGATTATCGGCATGATCGGCTTTGGCCTGTGGCTGCTGTTCTCCGGCCACGGCGGCGAGCGTGCATCGATCGACAACCTGTGGCAGCACGGCGGCTTCCTGGCGACTGGCTGGAAAGGGCTGATCCTCTCGCTGGCGGTCATTATGTTCTCCTTTGGCGGTCTGGAGCTGATAGGTATTACCGCTGCTGAAGCGCGCGATCCGCACAAAAGCATTCCGAAAGCGGTCAACCAGGTGGTGTACCGTATCCTGCTGTTCTATATCGGCTCGCTGGTGGTGCTGCTGGCGCTCTATCCGTGGGTGGAAGTAAAATCTGACAGCAGCCCGTTCGTGATGATCTTCCATGACCTGAACAGCAACGTGGTGGCTTCCGCGCTGAACTTCGTCATTCTGGTGGCGTCTTTGTCGGTGTACAACAGCGGGGTTTACTCCAACAGCCGCATGCTGTTTGGCC
Source organism: Enterobacter cloacae complex sp. I1M (assembly GCF_014982425.1). Taxonomy (NCBI): domain Bacteria; kingdom Pseudomonadati; phylum Pseudomonadota; class Gammaproteobacteria; order Enterobacterales; family Enterobacteriaceae; genus Enterobacter; species Enterobacter cloacae complex sp. I1M. The sequence continues at coordinate 151,416 of NZ_JADCLG010000009.1, forward strand.
TCTCCGTACAGGGCAACGCGCCGAAGTTCCTTACCCGCGTCAGCCGTCGCGGCGTGCCGATCAATTCGCTGTTCCTTTCCGGCGCTATCACCTCGCTGGTGGTGCTGATCAACTATCTGCTGCCGAAAGAGGCGTTTGGCCTGCTGATGGCGCTGGTTGTCGCCACGCTGCTGCTGAACTGGATCATGATCTGCCTGGCGCACCTGCGCTTTCGCGCCGCGATGCGCCGCAAGGGGCGCGAGACGCAGTTCAAGGCGCTGCTCTATCCGGCGGGGAACTACATCTGTATCGCCTTCCTCGGCCTGATTCTGGTGCTGATGTGCACCATGGATGAGATGCGCCTGTCAGCGATGCTGCTGCCGGTGTGGGTGGTGTTCCTGTTTGTTGCGTTTAAACTCTCTCGAAGGTAAAAGCAAAACGGCAACCTGGTTGCCGTTTTTAGTGTTTGCCCCCTCTCCCTGTGGGAGAGGG
>NZ_JADCLG010000009.1:151907-185931 GCF_014982425.1 Enterobacter cloacae complex sp. I1M
GTGAGGGCACCAGACCGCACCACACTACCCGCCTTCACGCCCGGCACCGCTGCGCTTACCGGGCCTACATGTTCGGGGACGTTATTTAGTAGGCCGGGTAAGGCGAAGCCGCCACCCGGCACCTCCGCTTCACCATTATCGTGACCCCTCTCCCAATTCTGTTTCGATCCACAGGATCTTTGTTTTGTAATCGATTACTTTTCATTTGAGCTAATTTGTAATCGATTACTTTTTCCGGGTGAGGCTTATCATGGTGTCAACTGAGAGTAGTGAAAAGGCGATAACGCAGCACCGGCTGCTGGTGCCGCGTCTGTCGCTGATGATGTTTCTGCAATTTTTTATCTGGGGTAGCTGGTCGGTCACGCTTGGCCTGGTGATGACCCGGCACAACATGTCTCTGCTGATTGGCGACGCGTTCTCAGCCGGGCCCATCGCCTCCATTCTTTCGCCGTTCGTGCTCGGGATGCTGGTGGACCGCTTCTTCGCTTCACAGAAGGTGATGGCGGTGATGCACCTCGCGGGCGCGGCGATCCTCTGGTTCGTGCCGGGGGCGCTGATTGCTGAGAACGGCGCGCTGCTGATTGGCCTTCTGTTTGGCTACACGCTCTGCTACATGCCAACGCTGGCGCTCACCAACAACATCGCGTTCCACAGCCTGGCAAACGTGGATAAAACCTTCCCGGTGGTGCGCGTGTTTGGCACCATCGGCTGGATCGTGGCGGGCATTTTTATCGGCGTCACCGGCGTGGCGTCCAGCGTGACCATCTTCCAGGTAGCGGCGGTCAGCTCCGTGCTGCTGGCGCTCTATAGCCTGACGCTGCCGCACACGCCAGCACCGGCGAAAGGCCTGCCTGTGAAGGTGCGCGATCTCTTCTGCGCGGACGCCTTCGCGCTGCTCAAAACCCGCCACTTCTTCGTCTTCTCCGTCTGCGCAATGCTGATCTCCGTCCCGCTCGGCACCTATTACGCCTACACCGCCTCGTATCTGGCGGATGCCGGCATTGCCGACGTCAGCACCGCCATGTCCTTCGGGCAGATGTCTGAGATCGTCTTCATGCTGGTTATTCCGCTGCTGTTCCGCCGCCTGGGCGTGAAATATATGCTGCTGATCGGCATGCTGGCGTGGTTCGTACGTTATGCCATGTTCGCGCTGGGCGTCAGCGAGGAGGGGCGCATTCTGCTGTATCTGGGCATTCTGCTGCACGGCGTCTGCTACGATTTCTTCTTTGTCGTCGGCTTTATCTACACCGACCGCGTGGCGGGAGAAAAGGTCAAAGGCCAGGCGCAGAGCATGATCGTGATGTTCACCTACGGCATCGGCATGCTGCTCGGCTCGCAGATTTCAGGGGCGCTTTACAACCGCCTGGTGGCAGGGCAGACCGTGCCGCAGGCGTGGGTTACATTCTGGTGGATCCCGGCGGTGGCTGCCGCGGCGATCGCGCTGATTTTCCTTCTCACGTTTAAGTATGACGATGACAAGGCGTAATGTTCTGGAGGTGGTATGAGGACAATGAAAGGACCGGGCATTTTTCTGTCGCAGTTTATTGGCGGGGAAGCGCCCTTCAACACGCTCGACGGGCTGGCAGAATGGGCGGCGTCGAAGGGTTACAGAGCGGTGCAAATCCCCTGCAACCATCCGCATATCTTTGATGTGGAGAAAGCCGCAGAGAGTCAGGCCTACTGCGACGACATCACCGCTAAGCTGGCCGCGCACGGGCTGGTCATCAGCGAGCTGTCGACCCATCTGGAAGGGCAGCTTGTGGCGGTGAACCCGGTTTACAGCGAGGCGTTTGACCACTTCGCACCCGCATCCGTGGGCGGTAACGATGCGGCGCGTCAGGCGTGGGCGACGGAAAAACTGAAGCAGGCGGCGGTCGCCTCGGCCCGATTAGGGCTGAAAGCGCACGCCACCTTCTCCGGCTCGCTGGCCTGGCCGTTTTTCTATTCGTGGCCGCCGCACAACGAGCAGCGTTTTCAGGAGGCGTTCGAGGCGCTGGCAACCCGCTGGCGGCCAATACTGGATACCTTCGACGAGCAGGGCGTGGACGTCTGCTTTGAGCTGCATCCGGGGGAGGATCTGCACGACGGCGTAACCTTCGAGCGTTTTCTGGCGCTGGTGGATAACCATCCGCGCTGCAACATTCTCTACGACCCGAGCCATATGCTGCTTCAGCAAATGGATTACCTGACCTTTATTGATCTCTACCATGCGCGCATTAAAGCGTTCCATGTCAAGGACGCGGAGTTCCGCCCCAGCGGGCGCAGCGGCGTCTACGGCGGCTACCAGCCGTGGATCAACCGCGCCGGACGTTTTCGCTCGCTGGGTGACGGGCAGATCGACTTTAAGGGCATCTTCAGCAAGCTGACCCAGTACGACTACGACGGCTGGGCGGTGCTGGAGTGGGAGTGCTGCCTGAAGGATGGCGATACTGGCGCGAGTGAAGGCAGCGAATTTATCCGCCGCCACATTATTCCCGTTTCCGGACGGGCGTTTGATGATTTCGCCGCAGGGGGCAGCCATGATTAACGTCGGGATTATCGGCAGCGGGTTTATTGGCCCGGCACACATCGAGGCGCTCAGGCGTCTCGGGTTTGTGCAGGTGGTCGCGCTCTGCGACGGTTCGCTCGTTAAGGCGCAGGAAAAGGCGCGCCAGCTAAATGTGCCGCATGCTTACGCCAGCGTGGAAGAACTGCTCGCGCACCCCAATCTGCATGCGGTGCACAACTGCACGCCGAACCACCTGCACGCGGAGATTAACCGCCAGATCCTGCGCGCGGGCAAGCACGTGTTTTCCGAAAAGCCGCTGTGCATGACGCCGGACGAGGCGCGCGAGCTGGTGGCGCTGGCAGAGCAGGCGGGCGTGGTGCATGGCGTGAGCTTTGTCTATCGTCAGTTTGCGATGGTGCGCCAGGCGGCGAGCATGATGCGCGCCGGCACCCTCGGGCGGCTGTTTGCCTCGCACGGCAGCTATTTACAGGACTGGATGCTGCTGGAAACCGACTACAACTGGAGGGTGGATGCCGCGCTCGGCGGCGCATCGCGGGCGGTGGCGGATATCGGCTCCCACTGGTGCGATACGGTGCAGTATGTCACCGGCAGGCGCATTACTGAGGTGATGGCTGATTTATCCATCGTCTGGCCGACGCGCAAGGCTAACGTGGCAGGCAATCAGACGTTTACGCACGACGAACATGCTCACTATGAAGATAAACTGGTCACCACCGAAGACTTCGGCTCGGTGCTGTTGCGTTTTGACGACGGCAGCAAGGGCAGCTTTAGCGTCTCGCAGGTGAGCGCGGGGCGAAAAAACCGCCTGACCTTTGAAATTAACGGCAGCGAGCAATCGGTGGCGTGGGATCAGGAAACCCCGCAGCAGCTGTGGATCGGCCATCGCGCCCGGGCAAACCAGACGCTCAGCGACGATCCGGGTTTGATGAACCGTGATGTGGCCGACAGCGCCCATTTCCCCGGCGGACACATTGAAGGCTGGCCGGATGCTTTTAAAAATATGATGGCGCAGTTTTACCGTGCCGTGCAGGCGGGAGCGATGCCGGATAAGCCGCAGTTTGCCACCTTCCACGATGGCGCCAGTGTGATGCATATCCTTGATGCGATTGTGAAAAGCCATCAGCAGCAGCGCTGGGTGCGTGTGGAATACTGACGCATTGCCCGGTTCGCCGGGCAACCAATTTATGGTAGCCTGCACAAAACGCTAACCGCAGGATGTATCGTCGCTATGTCAATTCAGAAAATCGCTCAACTGGCCGGGGTATCCGTGGCAACGGTCTCTCGCGTACTGAATAACAGCGATACCGTGAAGGCGAAAAACCGCGAGCGCGTTTTGCAGGCGATCCAGGAGAGTAACTACCAGCCCAATCTGCTGGCGCGTCAGCTGCGCACCGCCCGCAGCTATATGATCCTGGTGATGGTCTCGAACATCGCCAACCCGTTCTGTGCCGAAGTGGTGAAGGGCATCGAAGCCGAGGCGGAGAAAAACGGCTACCGCATTCTGCTGTGCAACTCCGGCTCGGATATTGAGCGCTCCCGCTCGGGCTTAAGCCTGCTCTCCGGCAAAATCGTCGACGGCATTATCACCATGGATGCGTTCTCGAAGCTGCCGGAGCTGGCCGCGCTGATTGGCAACGCGCCGTGGGTGCAGTGCGCCGAATACGCCGATGCGGGCGCGGTCTCCTGCGTGGGGATTAATGATGTTGATGCCTCTCAGCATGTTGTCAGCCAGCTTGCCGACGGGGGCCGCAAACGCATTGCGCTCATCAACCACGACCTCAGCTACAAATATGCCCGTTTGCGCGAACGCGGCTATAAGAGCGTCATACACCTGCGGGATCTGGACTATCAGGCGGTGGAGTACGCCAGTGAGCTCAGCTCCAGTGCGGGCATGGCGGCGATGCAAAATCTGTTAAAGGCAAACCCGCCGGATGCGGTGTTTGCCGTTTCCGATACGCTGGCGGCGGGGGCACTGCGCGCCATTCAGCAGGCAGGGCTGCGGGTGCCAGAAGATATCGCGGTGGTGGGTTTTGACGGCACCGAGCTGGCGGAGATGATTTCTCTCACCACCATTGAACAACCGTCGCGGGATATCGGGCGCAAGGCGGTCAATCTGCTGTTAAATAAGATCGACAACCCGGATGCGCCCACGGAAAGGGTCATGATGGACTGGCGCTTTATTTCCCGCGCCAGCACCTGATTATCTGGCGATGACGCCAGCCAGCGAGCGAATATCGTTTCCGGTTGGCGACTGGTGAATACGCAGGCCAAATTCATCCACCACCGCGAAAATATGATCGAAGATGTCGGCCTGAATATCTTCGTATTCTGCCCAAATCACCGTGTTGGTAAAGGCATATATTTCAATCGGCAGCCCGTTGGCATCTGGCGCGAGCTGGCGCACCATCAGCGTCATATCTTTACGAATACGCGGGTGGTTACGCAGATATTCATTCAGATAGGCACGGAAGGTGCCGATATTGGTCATCTTGCGCAGGTTTAATACCGATTCCCCTTCGCCGTTCTGCTGATTCCACAGGTTAATTTCCTCGTGACGCGCGGCCAGATACGGCTTCAGCAGTTTCGCCTGAATCAGTTTCTGCTGCTCCTGCTCATCGAGGAAATGAATGCTGGTGGTATCGATATTCAGGCTACGCTTGATGCGGCGACCACCGGAGGCTGACATGCCGCTCCAGTTGATGAACGCGTCGGACACCAGCGCCCAGGTCGGGATGGTGGTGATGGTGTTATCGAAGTTGCGCACTTTAACGGTGGTCAGGCCGATGTCGGTCACCGTGCCGTTGGCGCCGTATTTCGGCATCTCCAGCCAGTCCCCGAGCTTCAGCATGTCGTTGGCGGAGAGCTGAATACCGGCCACTAAGCCCAGTATAGGGTCTTTAAAGACCAGCATCAGAACGGCAGCCATCGCACCCAGGCCGCTTATCAGAATGGCGGGTGACTGACCGATCAGAAGGGAGATAATTAATATTCCCACCAGAATGGCGCTCACCAGCTTGATGCCCTGGAATATCCCCTTCAGCGGCAGCTGTGATGCGGTGGCCATTTTCTGCGACAGATTAAAAATCACATCCAGTAGCGAGAAGAAGGAGAGCAGGGCATAGACCATCACCCACAATTTTGCGCAGGTGGTGAGCATTTCCGCCGCTTCGCTGCCTTTTTGCAGCCACAGAACCGCCTGAACGTTGACGATTATCCCCTGGAGGGTAAACGCCAGACGGTGAAATAACTTGTTCTGCGTAATGATCTGCAACCATAAATGGCTGCTGGCCTGCGCGCGTTTTTCGAAGGCGCGCAGCACCACTTTGTGAAGAATAAAATGAACGATAATGGCTGTAAGAAAAATAATACCAAAGATAATCACTAAAGAGGTGGTGTGATTAATTTCAATCCCTAACTCTTCAACCTGAGCAATTAATTCCTGCATAACGTCTCCTGTATTGATGCAGCCCCATAATGGCGGCTGCGGATCTATTATGCAAATTCAGGCAGTTTTATTTTGTCGCCGGACAGGCCTTGACGACCGGTAAACACAGACGATGGCGCATACGCAGCGTGGCCAGCGCCAGCACTCCCATCATGGCCGTTTCCACCATCAGGAAGACGTTGACTGCCTGGGTGTAATCTCCGTGATGATTTTGCAGCCCGTGCAGCAAAATCGCGCCGAAAATGGCCGGGCCAAGCCCCAGCGCAGCCTGTTGCAGCGTGCTTAAAATCGCGCTCGCGGCCCCCGCGTCGTCAGGCTGAATATCGCGCATCCCGATACGGTAGAAGCTGTTTACAATCAGCGCCTGCCCGTAACCCACCAGCCCGGTGGCCGGGGCCAACGTCAGCGCGGTATTCTGCATCCCCCAGTGACGGAACGTGGCGATCAGCGCCACCAGGCCGACAAGCTGAATCGCAAGCCCGGTCAGCAGGATGGCGCTGGTGCTGTAGCGGGCAATCAGGCGTGGGGCGAACCAGGCGGAAATAAAATAGGTGACGCCGAGCGCGATAAAGCTGTTCCCGGACTGCCACGGCGCCATCCCCAGACCGCTTTGCATGGTCAGCGCCATACAGAACATAAACCCGGACCAGACGCTGAAAAAGAGTATCCCGATCAGCACGCCAAAACGGATGCTGCGCAGCTGCAACAGGCGCGGCGCGATAAGCGGGTGGGCATTCTCACGCTCTTTCTTACGCGCGTTTAACACCATCAAATAGACCAGCGGCACAATCGCCAGCAGCGCGGCCTTCAGCGGCCACGACCAGTGCCACTGCGGGCCGAGCGCCATCGGGAACAGCAGACAGCACAGTATCGCCGTCAGCAGGACAGTACCGGTCCAGTCAATGCGCGACGGCGTGTCGCGGCGGGTTTCCGGTACGTAGCGACGGCTCAACGCCAGCACCACCAGACAAATCGGCACGTTGATAAAGAAGGCGTTACGCCAGCCAAGCCCGGCGATGTCCGCCGACACCAGCCAGCCGCCACCCATCTGGCCGACGATAAACGCAATTCCGCCGATACCGCCGAACAGACTGATCGCTTTGGCGTGTGCCGTTCCTTTTAACGTCACGTGCAACGTCGCGAGAATTTGCGGCATGATCAGCGCGGCGCCCGCGCCCTGGATAATGCGCGCGGCAAGCAACTGTTCGATATTGCCCGCTATGCCGCACAGCAGCGAGGCCAGGCCAAAACTCGCCACGCCCCACATAAACAAGCGACGGCGGCCAAGGTTATCGCCCAGCTTGCTGCCGGGGGCCAGGCAGACGGCAAAGGCCACGCCGTAGAGGGCGACGATCAGCTCCAGTTCGGTGGCGGTGGCGTGTAACGAATGGGTGATGGAATCCAGCGCCACATTGGTGATCGAGGTATCAATCAGCGGCAGCATCTGGCCGGTTAACAGCAATATCAGGCCCGCACGACCCGGTGAAACAACTGACGTATTCATGGTGACTCCATTGCGTCAAACAGCGTAGAGTCGTAGCATCAACCATCTGATAAACGGGTACCAGTTCTTACTTATACTGGTACTGGCACTACCATGCAGGAGATGTTATGGCGCTGATGTCTGAACCTGTCACCTCTCTCCAGGATGACACCCGCAAGCAGCTGGGCGCGTTTTTGCGTGCCCGGCGCGAAAGCCTCGATCCGCAGCGGCTCGGCTTACCGCGCAGCGGCCGTCGCCGCACGCCGGGCCTGCGCCGGGAGGAGGTAGCGATGCTCGCGGATGTCGGTGTGACCTGGTACACCTGGCTGGAACAGGGCCGGGACGTCAATCCGTCCAGCGCGGTGATGGCCGCCATTGCAAAAGCGCTGCAATGCACCCCGACCGAAGCCCGGCATCTTTTTGTGCTTGCCGGTTTGCCGCCGGGCGAAGCCCCGCAGGCGGTGTGCTGTGAGGGGATCAGCGAAGGCACGCGTCGCCTGCTGGATACCCTGATGCCGAAGCCTGCCAGTATTCAGAAACCGAATTTCGATATCGTGGCGTGGAACGACAGCTTCGGACACCTGATGGGCGTCGATTTCAACGCTATCCCGCCGGAAGATCGCAACTGTATTTACCTGTTCCTCACCCATCCGGCGTGGCGCGCGCGGCTCGGCAAACGTGACGACGTGCTGCCGATTTTCGTCTCCTACTTCCGCGCGGCAATGGCCGAGCACCGTGGCGACCCGCTCTGGGAAGCGAAGCTGGCGCGTTTTTTTGCGGTGTCTGAGGAGTTCAAAACCCTGTGGCACCAGCGTAACGACGTGCGCGGCGTGGAGAACCAGCTCAAGCTGTTCACCCATCCCGAGCTGGGGGATTTTCATCTCCAGCAGATGTACTGGTACTCTGCGCCGCGAAACGGATCGCGGCTGCTGGTCTATTTACCGGTGGACGAGGCGGGTGAGAGGGCGATGGCATGGCTGGAGGCGCAGGGGAAATAATTTTTTGCGAGGGGCTTTCAGGGAATAAGAGCTGGCTCTGCTAAGCGGATGAGACAGGTATAAGGTGGCGTTTAACTTAAACCAACCGACTGAATCGACATCATTTCGATGAGGGATTAAGTCGACTATACTCACGCCATGAGAAACAACAAATGTCGCCACTGATGATTGATTCCGCAGACTTCAGCCAAAAACTCGGCCTTATCTCCCGAAACGTCGAACACACCGAAGCGTTCCTGGCACGAGGTACGGCGGATTTTCATCTGCCGGGGTTTCTGTTGCCTGTGGGATACCGGCTCCTGAAATCGCGTTATGGTGATGAATATCGTCTCGTGACCACCGATGACGGCAAACCTTATACGGCGTATGCCGTAAAGCTTAAATTTCATAAAGAAATTACCTTTCCCCACGGTGCCGCCACGCAGGTGATGGTGTGGCGTACTCCGCGTGCCGTTCATCAACGCGTGATAAGCGGGTTGCCACAACTCTTTTTTCAGTGGGTGCTAAGCGAATACGACATCGTTGTCTCTGACAGCGAACAAACGGGAGACGGGCAACGGTTCTGGCTGCGCATGATCGACTGGGCGTTTACCATGAACTATCGCATTAGTGTGGCGGACGGTACGGTGGGAGAAGAGTGGACGTTAACGCCCGTAAATTCCTACGCTGAGCTGGAAGAGCGCTGGATTGCTTTTGCCTGGGGAAACGATCGTGAGGTCCATCCGCATCGCAGGCTTGTCATCAGTAAAGCGTAACGGGCCGCATGCAGCGGCCCATTTTCATTAGCATTCAGTCACAATCGTGCTCAGCGGCAGGCGAGACTTCGGCAGCGTGGCATTGAAATCCTCAACGCTGTGATGCCCAACCGGCACCACCACCAGGCTGGTTAAGCCTTTCTCTTTCAGGCCGAACTCTTCGTCGAGGATTGCGGCATCGAAGCCTTCAATCGGCACTGCGTCCAGGCCCATCGCGGCCACGCCCAGCAGGAAGTTGCCGACGTTCAGGTAAACCTGCTTCGCCATCCACTGGTCGTCATCTTTCAGATCCACGCGGTGCATGTCGGCAAAATAGCACCGGCCTTTGTGGTTCGCGGCTTTTGCTTCTGGCGTGGCGAAACGGCCGTCAGCCTCTTCCTGATCGACGACGCGCTCAAGCCAGGCATCGTCCATCGCGGTTTTCGCGCAGAACACCACCACGTGAGAGGCATCCAGCATTTTGCGTTCGTTAAACACATAGGTGCCCGCCGCGGATTTTGCCACGCGCGCTTTACCCTCTTCAGTGCTGGCAACAATAAAGTGCCACGGCTGAGAGTTGGTGCTGGACGGGCTGTATTGCAGCAGCGTTTTGATTTTTTCCGCTTCTTCTGCGGTCAGTTTTTTGGCTGGGTCGAACGCCTTGGTAGAGTGGCGTTTCAGGGCGACAGAAATAATATCCATAACAACTCCTGGTGATGAAATTCGCCCGCGGGCGGGCGTGAAAGGAAAGCAGATTACCGCGCGAAGCGGGAAAAGATAAGTGCGATTCGAGCGCTTATTCTGTTCGTCTCAGGCGAACAATCAGGCTGGCCGAATCCACTTCTGATCTTTTTTCGGCAGTTTATCAACGACCAGATTCCACGAATCCGTAATCAGGTCGGTGACCAGTTCAGGCGTGATGTCGTCCGTGCCATAAAGGGAGATCCAGTGTTTTTTATTCAGATGGTAGCCAGGCTCCACGCCACGGTAGATCTGCTGATTGAGCAGCGATTTTTCCGGATCGGATTTCAGGCTGACGTGGGCCCGACCGTGAGCGGTCGCCATCAGCATAAAAATTTTCCCGCCCACCTTAAACACGTCATACTCCGGGCCAAACGGCCAGCAATGTTCGGTAAAAGGCATCTCCAGCGCGACGCGTCTGGCATGTTCCTGCAAGGCTTTACTGTCCATGGCTCTCTTCCTCAGCAAGCCCGCGCCACATGGCTTCAAAGCCCAGCGCTTTAAAATCGACGGCACGGGACGGATCGCGCGCGGCAAACTCCATGGTGGTTTCAGCCAGCGATAAGAATATTGCATCACCGAAGGTCTTAAACTCGTCAGACATAAACACCGGGCGCACCGAGCGGTGACACAGTTCGTGTATTTCCGGGAACATGTCTTTCACCGCCTGCTCGGTTTCAATGTTCAGCTTTTCACTGACGCCAATCTGGCGGATAGCCGCATGCGCCAGGGGGTTACGAATGCCCCAGTCCACATAGCTATTCCAGATATTACGGGTATGCTCTTTTGGCTGGGTGATGGTGCGATCGAGGTTCGCCAGCATGGTCTGGCAAAGATCCTGCTTCAGATGCAGATAGAGGGCATTCAGCAGATCGTCTTTGGTAGCAAAGTAGCGAAACAGTGTCCCTTCAGCGACGCCCGCATTACGGGCAATTAACGCCGTTGAGGCGGCAATACCTGACTGCGCAAACGCAGCCGTTGCTGCTTCCAGTAAGGCCTGTTTTTTATCTTCACTCTTCGGACGTGCCACTAAATTTTTCCTCCCGTCAATTGTAAAAACCCTGATTGAAACACGTGCTTTGCCACGCTGCAACGCGGAATGTCAAAGATCGAAAACCTTCTTGACGGCGTAATCATCCTATCTATAATGAGTGCTTACTCACTCATAATCAAGTTCAACCCGCGCAAACTATCGGACAGGGCGCGTTGGCGGGTCAGGATAATGAAAAAGCCTCTATTCATCTGCGTGGTGTTAGTTATGATTATTGCTTCAGCTGCCAGTTTACCGTTTGTACTGAATGCCGGATTTGGCCAGCCACCGCAGGGTGCGCAGCTCTCTGAAGTGGAGGCCTCTCCGCACTATCGCGACGGGCAATTCCATAACACGCTCCCTACGCCGGGCTTTACCGGGCAACAAAATATGCTGGTGGCGTGGTGGCAGTTCCTTACCCGTAAAACCGAAAACGCCCGTCCTGCGCAGCCGCTGCCGCTGGTGAAAACCGATCTGGCGAGCCTGTCGCCTGAACAGGACACGCTGGTGTGGCTCGGCCACTCCTCCTGGTATATGCAGCTGGCGGGGCAACGAATCCTGATCGATCCGGTTCTGAGTAACTACGCCGCACCGTTCTCCTTCCTCAATAAAGCCTTTGCGGGGGAGTACCCGTGGCGTGCGGAGAGCATGCCGGAGATCGACCTGCTGATTATCTCCCACGATCACTATGATCATCTGGATTACGCCACCATCAAGGCGCTGCTGCCGAAGGTTAAGCGCGTGGTCACCCCGCTGGGCGTGGGTTCGCATCTGCGCTACTGGGGGATGAACCCTGAGATTATCGACGAGCGGGACTGGAACCAGTCGGTACGTATCAGCGATGCGCTGACGGTTCACGTGTTGCCGGCGCGCCATTTTTCCGGGCGCGGCATTAAGCGTAACCAGACCCTGTGGGGCAGCTTTATGTTTGTCTCTCCGGAGCAGAAGGTCTACTACAGCGGAGACTCCGGTTATGGCCCGCACTTCAAAGCGATTGGCGAGCAGTTTGGCGGAGTTGACTTAGCCATTATGGAAAACGGCCAGTACGACCAGGACTGGAAGTACATCCATATGCATCCGGCGGAAACGGCGCAGGCCTCGGCAGATCTCAATGCCAGAGCGGTCGTACCGGGACATAACGGGCGTTTTGTGCTGGCGAAACATACCTGGAACGATCCACTGATCCAGCTGGCGAAAGCCAGCAAGGATAAAAACTACCGGCTGCTGACACCGGAGCTGGGCGAGCCCGTGCGGGTGAGTGATACCACGCAACAATTTCGCGAGTGGTGGGAATAATGTTTAAGCGAGAAGCAGAGGGGGAGAGCAGTATGACGATTTCCGCTCAGGTCATTGATACGATTGTCGAATGGATCGATGACAACCTACACCAGCCGTTACGCATCGAAGAGATTGCCCGCCATGCGGGTTACTCAAAATGGCATTTACAGCGGCTGTTTATGCAGTACAAAGGCGAAAGTCTGGGGCGCTACATCCGCGAACGCAAGCTGCTGATGGCGGCGCGCGATCTGCGTGAGTCAGACGAGCGCGTGTACGATATCTGCCTGCGCTACGGGTTTGACTCGCAGCAGACGTTTACCCGCATCTTTACCCGCACCTTCAACCAGCCGCCCGGGGCGTACCGCAAAGAGAATCACCGCCAGACACATTGAAATTTACGACATCAAGGCCGGGTAAGGCGTAGCCGCCACCCGGCTTTTTTGTGGGCTCGGTGCCCGTAATTGCCCGGTGGCGCTGCGCTTACCGGGCCTACAAATCCCTTACCACCGATAATTCACCGTCGCCGTCACCGTCCGGCCAATCCCGTAGAAGCACGCCGTATCGCTTGCGCATGACGCCACATACTTCGTGTCCGCCACGTTATTGACGTTGAACTGCACGCTTGCCCCTTTCAGGCTGCGGTTCATCTCGCCCAGATCGTAGCGCAGCATCGCGTCATACAGATCCACCGATGGCACCTTAAAGGTGTTCTTCGCATCGCCGTAGCTGGTGCCGATGTAGCGCATCCCCACGCCAGCGGTCAGGCTCTTGAGCGCCCCGCCCGGAACGGTATAGCTGGCAAACGCAGACGCCATATGCGTCGGGATACGCGCCGGGGTCTTGCCCTCGGTGCCCGCCACCGTGGTGCTTTCGGTTTTTGCATCGGTGTAAGTGTAGGAGCCAATCAGGTTGATGTTATCCATCAGCGTGGCGTGGATTTCCGCTTCAGCGCCTTTCGAACGCACCTTGCCCGCATTTTCGAACCAGCCTTCAGCGCTGTTATAGGTCGCTACGTTGTCCTGAGTTAAATCGTACAGCGCGAGAGTCATCAGCGTGGTGTCTACCGGCTGATATTTCAGGCCAATCTCGGTCTGCTCCCCGGTAGTAGGCCTGAATGGCGCGACGCCCGGCGCACGGTTGGTTTGCAGGTTCGGCTCAAACGACGTGCTGTAGCTGATGTACGGCGAGAGACCAAAATCGAACGCGTACAGCAGGCCAGTGCGCCAGGTAAATTTGCTGTCGTTCTGCTGCGTAAAGCTATTATCGGTGAAGTCGTTGGTACGCACTTCGCTCCAGTCGTAGCGCCCGGAAACCAGCCACTCCCAGTTGTTCCAGCTCATCTGATCCTGAAGATACAGCCCCATCTGGTCGAGATTTTGCTGCTCGTCGGAGGCCGTTTTGAAGGTGCTTTCATCCACGTTCACGCCGTAAACCGGGGTTGTCCAGTCGAGGTCATACTGTGAGCCGCTCCCGCGCGCCAGCAGCTGTTTATCCTTGCTTGTCTTGTAATCAAACCCGCCGAGCAGGGTATGGCTGACGCTCCCGGTCTCCAGCAGATATTCCAGCTGGTTATCGAGGCCAAATTCATTGGTCGTGCGCTCTTCACGCTGGGCGCGACGGGTCAACACCGTGCTGTTGGCCGCGCTGTTGGCGTAAACCAGATAACGGTATTTCTGCTTGATGGTGGCGTAACGGGCGTTCTGGCGGAAGGTGAGGTTGTCGGCGAACTGGTGTTCCAGCTCGTAGCCAATCATCGTCTGCTCGCGCCAGGACTGATTGTAATTCGGATCGCTGACGTTAAAGTCGCGCGGGATGTACTTCCCGTCGACGCTTTTCACCGTGCCATACGCGGGCAGGAAGTTGCGGTATCCGGCATCCGGATCTTTCTGGTAGCTGGTCAGCAGCGTAAAGCGGGTCTGATCGTTCGGATACCAGGTGATCGCCGGGGCGATCGCCATCCGCGTCTCTTTATAATCGTCCACCTGATTATGCTGCGTACGGGCGATACCGTTCACGCGATACAGTACGCGGCCGTCGTCGCTCAGCCTGCCGCCGAAATCAAACGCACCTTCGGCGAGATCGTTATTGCCGGTGCGGAACTGCACGTTGTGAATGGCCTCCGCCGTCGGGCGCTTGCTGGTCATGCTGATTAACCCGCCAGGATTCACCTGACCAAACAGGACCGACGCCGGGCCGCGCACCAGCTCCACGCGCTCCAGCAGCCACGGGTCAACTGTGCCCGTCTGTGATGAGGCCGTTGCGCCAAAGCTTAAGCCGTCGAGGAATTTTGGCACGTAGCTAAAGCCGCGCACAAACACCTCGTCGTTACGGTTAGACGAGCCCCGGTATTCGGTAAACACGCCCGCCGAGTAGCGCAGCGCCTGCGAAACGGATGTGACGTCCTGCATGTTCATTTGATCGCGGGTGATCACCGATACCGACTGCGGCGTCTTCACAATCTCCGCGCTGGTCTTGGTGGCGGAGAGCGTTTTCGTCGCCACAATGCCTTTTACGGGCGCAGTGGGCTCTTCACTCACGCCCTGCGTCACCGTAATCGTTTCTTCTTTCGTTTCTGCCTGAGCCGCGACGCTGGTCGTCGCCAGACTCATCAGCCAGAGATACATTATCTTATTATTTTTAAACATTTTTATTGAACGTCCTTGGTTGCTATCGCCATAAAAACACCGGTAAATAGCCGTTGATGATATTGCAAATTATTACCATTTGCATTAGCGTTGTTAACAAATTTCGTTGGGGAACAAGCGGTAATGAAGAGGGTATGGAGTGGGTTGCTGTTGGGGATCGGCGCGCTGCCCGCCGTGGCGGCAACGTGCGAGCAGTCGTCCCGGCAGGGCGATGTTCAGGGAAAGTTTGATGCCAGCGGCGAAGTCTGCTTCTCCCTGCCTGAACTGGGTGAAAATTACGTTTCCGCCACGCTGAATGGCGTGACGGATGCGCGCCTGCTGGATGGGCAAAACCGCCGCATCCGCACGCTGATCGAAAATGGTCCTGCGGACGGGGAACACACGCTGCTGTTTGCCCTGCCGGTGAAACAGAACACCTCGCTGGTGCTACACGGCGAAGCCGGTAAGCCGTGGCGTTTTCAGTGGCGGATGAAAGAGACCTCTCCATTACCACGCGTGCAGATGCTGGCGCCAGTAAGCCCGACGCTAAAGGCGCTGGCAAACGTCATTTCTGCCGGTGGAAGTACCGAGGCGTTCTGGCAGGCGCAGCGTCGACAGGGAACGCCAATGGTGGAACCGGTAGATGCGAACCATAAGCGCGTGACCTTTCTGTGGCGCGGCGCGCGGGATAACGTCTTCATTCTCGGCTCTCCGGCGGGGGATCACGATCCGCTGTTCCGCCTGGGCAACAGCGACGTCTGGTTCCGCAGCTACGTGGTCCCCGCTGATACGGTGATGCAATATAAGCTCGCCCCCGATGTGCCGATCGTTGAAGGCTCTGCCCGCGATCAACGCCGTGCCATCCTGGTGAGCGCACAGGCCGATCCGCTTAACCCGAACACCTTTGGGGAGCAGAAGGCGGATCGATGGAACCGTTACTCGCTGCTCGATCTCAGCCCGGCGCGCTACTGCTCCGTTCAGGCCACGGTAAAGCCGCTGGTGCACGGGACGTTGAGCCGTCAGAGTTTTTCCAGCCACATCCTCGGCAACGCCCGCGACGTGATGATCTACCAACCGCGCGGCGCACAGCCCGCACGCTGGACGTTAATTCTGTTCGACGGGCAGATTTATCAGGACGAATACCATTTTGCCAACGTGCTGGACGGTCTGATTGCCCGGCATCACCTGCCACCGATTAACGTGGTATTTATCGACAGCCTCGATCACGCCCGTCGCGGCAACGAGCTGCCGCCGAACCCGGAATTTGCTGACTTTATGGCGCACGAGCTGCTGCCGTGGCTGCGCGGGCAGGGCATCGGCATGCAGCGGCAGAAAACGGTGCTGGCGGGGTCGAGCTACGGGGGAATTGCCTCTTCATGGGTGGCGCTGCGCTATCCGCGCCTGTTTGGCAACGTGCTGAGCCTTTCCGGCTCCTACTGGTGGGCGCCGAAAGGTGACGCCCCCGGCTGGCTGACGCGTCAGTACCAGCAGTCGCCGCCGTATCCGGTGCGCTTCTGGTTACAGGCCGGAAAGTTTGAAACCACGGGGCCGGGCGGCGGCATTTATCGCACCACGCAGGATTTTGAACAGGTGCTGAAGGAAAAAGGCTATCGCGTCAGCTTCCACCCCTCATCCAGCGGCCACGACTATGCGGCCTGGTGTGAAGCGCTGATCCACGGGATGCGCGATCTCACTGGCTTACGACGCCAGTGAAAACCAGCGGCGCCAGATGAAACGCAGGATAAAGAATTCGATGGCGCCGAGCACCAAAAACCACAGACAGAACAGAATGGTGTACAGCTGATTCAGATCGACCATATGAAAGGTTTGAACCAGTTTCTGCGCCAGCACCAGACCCAGCGACGGCGCAGGTAACAGCAGACAGGAGAGCAGGGCCATCAGCAAAATGCCCCCTGCGGTGAGCAGCGATTCTAACGGGTGTTTCATCGTAATGTTAATCGTGAGTTAAAAATGTCATTGTCCGGCATCCTGAAACGTAAAGCAATATCATCCCCACTGGCAAAATTGAGTGAAAGGCCACCGTTATTCTGCGAGTTGATAACGGAAAATAGATAATATTTACGGGGCGATTAAATTAATATCGCGTAATGTAAATAAACGTCTTTTTCACGAAAATAATTTTACAAAGCTATAGGTGCTATATCCAATTAACGTCGCAATAACAATGGCTGCGACAATGTATAACGCCAGGCGCCGCCCGCGATAAATACCAAACATGCTTCCTCCTCGTTTAGTGTTGGTTTAGAAATATTTTGTAAAAATCAACGCGTCGAAATAATTTTAATCAGTTTTGAATAACCGGGTAGTCAATATATTGCGGTAGATCAATTTAACCCGCAAGACTTAAAAATGAATTATTTAAAGCCAGAAAGGAATTCCGGCTTCCGTCCACCGGATATTGAAGGAAAAATACCATGACCAAAAAAAATTTCTCGCAGAATATGCCACCCGCAGGCGGGCAGGCGTACCAGCAGACCGTAGAGCAGGTGCTTGCTCAGGCGCAGAGCCAGGCGAATGGCCTGGACCGCACCGAGGCGCAGGCACGATTGCAGAAGCATGGCCCGAACGCGCTGCCGGAGAAAAAAGGCAAGCCGGGCTGGCTGCGTTTTCTCGCGCATTTTAACGATGTCCTGATTTACGTCCTGCTGGCGGCCGCCGTATTAACGGCTGTAATGGGACACTGGGTTGATACGCTGGTTATCCTGGGTGTGGCGGTAATCAATGCCTTAATTGGCCACATTCAGGAAAGTAATGCAGAAAAATCCCTGAAGAGTATTCGCAATATGCTCTCCAGCGAGGCGCGCGTAATTCGTAATGGTAACCATGAAACCATCCCGACGACGGAAATCGTCCCGGGCGATATTATTGTGTTGCGCGCAGGAGATCGTATTCCGGCGGATATGCGCTTAATTGAAGCGCATAATTTACGCGTGGAAGAGGCAATTCTGACCGGCGAATCCACCGTGGTGGATAAACACATTAATCCGCTGAGCGGTGAACTGCCGCTGGGCGACCGCACCAATATGGTCTTCTCCGGGACGACCGTAAGCGCGGGCGGTGGCGTTGGCCTGGTCACCGCGACCGGTAAGGATACGGAGCTCGGCCACATCAACCAGATGATGGCGGGCATTGAAAAGCACCGCACCCCGCTGCTGGTGCAGATGGACAAGCTGGGCAAAGCGATTTTCGCCATCATTCTGGCGATGATGGCCGCGCTGTTTGTCTTCAGCCTGGTGTTCCGCGAGATCCCGATGGGCGAGCTGCTGCTCTCCCTGATTAGCCTGGCGGTAGCCTCCGTACCGGAAGGTCTGCCGGCGATTATCTCCATCATCCTCTCTCTGGGCGTACAGGCGATGGCGCGTAAGCGGGCGATTATCCGCAAGCTGCCGACGGTTGAAACCCTGGGCGCGATGACCGTGGTCTGCTCGGATAAAACCGGCACCCTGACCATGAACGAGATGACGGTGAAAGCCATCATTACCGCCGATACGTGCTATCGCGTGGACGGCAACAGCTACGAGCCGGTGGGCAACCTCTACCTCGAAGGCAGCGACGAGCCGGTGCAGATCCAGCCGGGCACCGTGCTGGAGCAGTACCTGCGCACCATCGACCTGTGTAACGACAGCCAGCTGATTCAGGACGAGCGCGGCCTGTGGGGCATCACCGGCGGCCCGACCGAGGGCGCGCTGAAGGTGCTGGCGGCAAAAGCCCACCTCGCACCGGTCGAGACCACCCTGGTCAACAAGATCCCGTTCGACTCGCAGTACAAGTACATGAGCACCCACTACCAGATTGGCGGTGAGGAGCAGATTTTGATCACCGGCGCGCCGGACGTGATTTTCGCCCTGTGTGAGCAGCAGCAGACCCGCAACGGTGCGCAAGCCTTTGACCGCGCGTACTGGGAAACGGAGATGGAGCGCTATGCGCGTCAGGGGCTGCGCATGGTCGCCGCGGCGTTCAGGCCAGCGAACGGTGAGCAGGCACTGACTCACGACGACCTGAGCCACGGCCTGATCTTCCTCGGCATTGCCGGGATGATGGATCCGCCGCGTCCGGAAGCGATTGAGGCGATTAACGCCTGCCAGCAGGCGGGGATCCGCGTGAAGATGATCACCGGGGATCACCCGCAGACGGCGATGAGCATAGGCCAGATGCTGGGGATCACTAACAGCGAGCAGGCGGTCACCGGCTATGAGCTGGAGAAGATGGACGACGCCGAGCTGGCCGAAGCGGCGGTGAAGTATGACATCTTCGCCCGTACCAGCCCGGAGCATAAGCTGCGCCTGGTGAAAGCGTTACAGGACAAAGGCGAAATCGTCGGTATGACCGGTGACGGCGTGAACGATGCGCCAGCGCTGCGTCAGGCGGATGTGGGTATTGCGATGGGCATCAAAGGCACGGAAGTCACCAAAGAGGCGGCGGACATGGTCCTGACGGACGATAACTTCGCCACCATCGCCAGCGCGGTGAAAGAGGGGCGTCGCGTTTACGACAACCTGAAGAAGACCATTCTGTTCATCATGCCGACCAACCTGGCGCAGGGGCTACTGATTGTGATTGCGCTGCTGGCGGGGAACATCATTCCGCTGACGCCGGTGCTGATCCTGTGGATGAACATGGCGACCTCCGCCACGCTCTCCTTCGGCCTGGCCTTCGAGGCCGCCGAGCGCAACATAATGCGCCGCCCGCCGCGCCAGACCGGGCAGCACGTGATGGACGCCTACGCCGTATGGCGCGTGGCTTTCGTCGGCACCATGATTGCCATCGCCGCCTTTGCGCTGGAAGCCTGGCTGGCCCCGCGCGGGCACAGCGCGGAGTTCATCCGCACCGTGCTGCTCCAGATGCTGGTCTGCGCCCAGTGGGTGTACATGATTAACTGCCGCAACACCGAAGGGTTCTCCCTGAACCGCGGCCTGCTGGCGAACAAAGGGATCTGGCTGGTAACGGGCGTACTGTTCCTGCTCCAGGCGGCGATCATCTACCTGCCGTTTATGCAGATGCTGTTCGGCACCGAAGCACTGCCGCTGCGCTACTGGTTCGTGACGCTGGCGGTGGCGGGGGTGATGTTCTTCGTCGTCGAAATCGAGAAGCGACTGACCCGCAGGTTCCGTAAGGCTGCATAACTAAAACCTTACCCCTCACCCTGCCCTCTCCCCAAAGGGGAGAGGGTGTTCAAGTTCCCTCTCCCCTTTGGGGAGAGGGTTAGGGTGAGGGGAAAATACTGAGGTACTCCCATGAAACTCCCACTTCTGTTCGCGCTCCTCGCCGCTACCCTGCCGCCCGCATTCGCCGCAGTCATTCCCGTGCGTGTCGCCACCGTGGAGCAGACCGCCCACGCCGCCGAACGTCAGATCCCGGGTCGCATTGAAGCGATTCACACCGTTGAACTGCGCGCGCGTACGGAAGGCGTCATCACCAAAATCCACTTTCGAGACGGCCAGTACGTGAAAAAAGGTGACGTGTTGTTCGAGCTGGACGACGCCGAGCCGCGCGCCGCCCTGCGCCTGGCGCAGGCCGAAGTGAAAAGCGCCGAAGCCACGCTGCGTCAGGCGCAACAGCAGCTGTCCCGCTTCGAAAGCCTGGGCAGCAGCAACGCCATCAGCCGCCACGACGTGGACAACGCCCGCATGCAGCGCGACGTAGCGAGCGCCGCGCTGGAGCAGGCGAAAGCCCGTCTCGACACCCGCAGCGTCACCCTCAACTACACGCGCATTACCTCACCGATTGACGGACGCGTGGGGCACAGCAACTTTCACGTCGGCAGCCTGGTGGATCCTGCCAGCGGTGTGCTGGTGGAGGTGGTCCAGCTCGATCCGATCCGCATCGCCTTTGCGCTGGAAGAGGGCGCGTTTGCCACCAAAGCCGGACAGCATGCGGATATTAGCGCCATGAAACAGGCCTGGCAGGCGCTGATTGACAGCAACGGCCAGCGCGTCAGCGGGGAACTCACCTCCGTGGACAACCGCATCGACCCGCGTACCGCCAGCGTGATGCTGCGCGCCGAGTTCGCCAACCCGCGCCATCAGCTGCTGCCCGGCGGCAATGTGAACGTCCACCTGCGTCCGGCAAGCGAGCAGCCTGTCCTGACCCTGCCCGCCGCTGCGGTACAACAGAATGGCGACGGGTTCTTCGCCTGGGTGGTTAACGCCGAGGATAAAGCCGAAATGCGTCCGCTGAAGGTCGCCGGGCAGATGGGCCAGCAGTTCCAGATTGCCTCCGGCGTTAAGCCCGGTGAGCGAGCAATTACTGACGGTGCGCAGCGCGTGCAGCCAGGCGCTGCCGTTCATATACTGAATTAAGGAGCCATCATGCTGACGTTTTTCATCAAACGCCCGCGCTTTGCGATGGTGATTGCGCTGGTCATCACCCTGCTGGGGGCCATCGCGCTGAGGATTATTCCGGTGGAGCAGTACCCGCAGATCACACCGCCGGTCGTGAATGTGTCAGCGTCATGGCCGGGCGCCAGCTCGGCTGACGTGGCGGAGGCCATCGCCACGCCGCTGGAGACGCAGCTGAACGGGGTGGATCATATGCTCTATATGGAGTCCACCAGTTCGGACGAAGGCACGTACAGCCTGAACATCACCTTTGCGGCGGGCACCGATCCGGATCTCGCCGCCATCGACGTGCAGAACCGCGTGGCGCAGGCCGTGGCGCAGCTGCCGACCGAGGCGCAGCAAAACGGCGTGCAGGTGCGCAAGCGCGCCACCAACCTGATGATGGGGGTAAGCCTTTACTCACCAAATAACACCCACACGCCGCTGTTTGTCAGCAACTACGCCAGCACCCAGGTGCGCGAGGCGCTGTCGCGTCTGCCGGGCGTCGGGCAGGTACAGATGTTTGGCGCGCGCGACTACAGCATGCGCATCTGGCTGCGTCCGGACCGCATGAATGCCCTGAACGTGACCAGCGATGACGTGGCGCAGGCGCTGCGCGAGCAGAACGTGCAGGGGGCGGCAGGCCAGGTCGGCACGCCGCCGGTGTTTAACGGCCAGCAGCAGACGCTAACCATCAACGGGCTAGGGCGCTTAAACCAGGCCGACGACTTTGCCAACATCATTATCCGCACCGGGGAGATGGGCCAGCTGGTGCGCCTGAAGGACGTCGCCACCATTGAGCTTGGCTCGCGCAGCTACAGCTCGGGCGCGCAGCTGAACGGGCATGACTCCGCCTACCTTGGCATCTACCCGACGCCGTCCGCTAACGCCCTGCGCGTGGCCGATGCGGTGCGCGCGGAGCTCGAACGGTTATCCACGCGCTTCCCGGACGATCTGGTCTATGAAGTCAAATTCGACACCACCTCGTTTGTGGCCGCTACCATCAAAGAGATTGGCGTCTCGCTGGCGCTGACGATGCTGGCGGTGGTGGTCGTGGTGTCCCTGTTCCTGCAAAGCTGGCGCGCGACGCTGATTGTCGCCCTTGCCATTCCGGTGTCGCTGGTGGGCACCTTTGCGGTGCTCTACGCGCTCGGCTACTCCGCGAACACGCTCAGTCTGTTCGCCATCATTCTGGCGCTGACCATGGTGGTGGATGACGCCATCGTGGTAGTGGAGAGTGTCGAAACGCTGATGGCGGAAGGGCAGAGCCGCACGGCGGCGACCGCGCTGGCGCTGCGTCAGATTGCCGGGCCGGTGATTGCCACCACGCTGGTGCTGCTGGCGGTGTTTGTACCGGTGGCGCTCCTGCCGGGGATCGTGGGCGAGCTGTACCGCCAATTCGCGGTGACGCTCTCGACCGCCGTTACGCTCTCAAGCCTCGTGGCGCTGACCCTGACGCCCGCGCTCTGTGCGATGCTGCTGCGCCCGCGTCCGGCACAGCCCGCCGCCGTTTTCCGTGGGTTCAACCGCGGGCTGGACGCCACGCGCACGCTTTACACCCGGATCGTGAGCGTGTTCAACCTCCGTCCGTGGCTGGCGCTGCTGGCCACCGCAGGTGCGGCGGCGGTGGTGGTATTCAGCTTTATGTCGATGCCAAAGGGCTTCCTGCCCCAGGAGGATCAGGGCTACTTCTTTGCCAGCGTCCAGCTGCCGGAGGCAGCCTCGCTGGAGCGCACCGAAGCGGTGATGACCACCGCGCGCGAGCTGATCGCTAAAAACCCGGCGGTGGAAGACGTGATTCAGGTCTCCGGGTTTAACATCCTCAACGGCACCAGCGCATCGAACGGCGGGTTTATCTCCATCATGCTCAAAGACTGGAGCGAGCGTCCGCCGCTGGATGAGGTGATGGGCACCCTTCAGCGCCAGCTGCTGGCCCTGCCGGAAGCCACCATCATGACCTTTGCACCGCCGACGCTGCCGGGGCTGGGCAACGCCTCCGGCTTCGATCTGCGCATTCAGGCACAGGCGGGGCAGAGCCCGGCGGAGCTGGAGCGCGTAACTCGCGAGGTGCTGGCGAAAGCCAACCAGCACCCGCAGCTGAGCCGCGTGTTCACCACCTGGAGCAGCAACGTGCCGCAGATGACGCTCACCGTTGACCGTGAGCGCGCGGCCCGCCTCGACGTGCCGGTGTCGCGCATCTTCAGCAGCCTGCAAACCGCCTTTGGCGGCACGCGCGCCGGGGATTTCAGCGTCAACAACCGCGTCTACCACGTGGTGATGCAGAACGAGATGCAGTGGCGCGAGCGCGCAGAGCAAATCAGCGAGCTGTTCGTGCGCAGCAACAGCGGCGAGCGGGTGCGTCTGAGCAACCTCGTCACCATCACGCCGACCGTCGGCGCGCCATTTATTCAGCAGTACAACCAGTTCCCGTCGGTATCGGTGAGCGGCTCGGCAGCGGAAGGGGTGAGCAGCAGCACCGCAATGGCGGCGATGGGCGAGATTCTGGCGGAAAACCTGCCAGCCGGGTACGACTACGCCTGGAGCGGCATGTCGTATCAGGAGCAGCAGACCGGGAATCAGGCGATATGGATTGTGCTGGCGGCGGTGGTGATGGCGTGGCTGTTCCTCGTCGCCCAGTATGAGAGCTGGACGCTGCCGGCGAGCGTGATGCTCTCGGTGCTGTTCGCCATCGGCGGAGCGCTGGTCTGGCTGTGGCTGGCAGGCTATGCCAACGACGTGTACGTGCAGATTGGTCTGGTGCTATTGATAGCCCTCGCCGCCAAGAACGCGATCCTGATCGTGGAGTTTGCCCGCGCCCGGCGTATGGACGGAATGGCGATTGTCGATGCCGCGCGGGAAGGGGCATCGCGCCGCTTCCGCGCGGTAATGATGACCGCCGTGTCTTTCATCATAGGCGTCCTGCCGATGATGCTGGCGACCGGGGCGGGTGCCCAGAGCCGCCGCATTATCGGGACCACGGTGTTCAGCGGCATGCTGGTAGCCACCGTGGTGGGGATAGTGTTCATCCCGGCGCTGTTCGTGCTGTTCCAGCGCCTTCGCGAATGGGGGCACGGCCTTACGGACTCGTCGCCCACAGCTCACAGTGCTTCTGCACCAGAGAAATCAGCGAGCCGCCATCGGCGATAAAGTCCCGCATGCGCTGCGCCTCGCTCTTGCCCTGCTTTAACAGCAGGGCAATTTCCTTGATGGCGCTCGTTGCGCCGAGTTTCTCGGCCGACGGTGCAACCTGCTCCAGCAGCCAGGCGATATCCTCCGCCACGGTTTTGTGCTCGCCGGTATGCACGTCCGTCAGAATGCCTTCCAGCCCGTAGCGACAGGCCTGAAAACGGTTAAAACGGTACAGCAGAAAATCCCGTTCCTGATGCTTATAGGGCCGCGCAGTCAGCAGCCAGTGCGACGTCGCCTGAATAAGCCCGGCGATGTTAATGGCGTGACCGAGCGTCAGCGGCGTATCCATTACTCGCACCTCCACGGTGCCAAAGTGCGGGCTGGGGCGGATGTCCCAGTGCAGATCCTTAATGCTGTCGATCATGCTGGTGGAACTCAGGCGGCGGAACAGCCCCTCGAACTCCTGCCAGCTGTTGACCCACGGCATCTGGCCGTTATCCGGGAACCCGGAAAATATGTTGAGCCGCGACGAGGAAAACTTGGTGTCCGTGCCCTGCATATAAGGCGACGACGCGGCGAGGGCGATAAAGTGCGGCACGAAGCGCGACAGGCCGTGCAGCAGGTAAATCGCGTCTTCCCCGTTTCGGCATCCCACGTGCACGTGCTGGCCGAACACCGTCGCCTGCAAAATCAGATAGCCAAAGCGCTCCAGCGTGACGTTATAGCGCTCGTCGTCACACACCTCCTGCCGCTGCCATTTCTGGAACGGGTGCGTGCCGCCGCCGCAGATCTGGATGTGCTGCTCCGACGCCGCCCGCAGGATGCTCTGCTGCATCACGGAGAGCTGCGCCGCCGCCTGGTCGATGGTCTGGCAGACACCGGTGGCGATTTCGAGCATGCTTTCGGTGATGTCGTGTTTGACTTCGCCCCCTTTGATGTCGTCTATGACGGCGGCGATGAGGGGAGAGGAGTCCTGGCTCAGATCGTAACCCGGCGGGTTAACCACCTGGAGTTCGAGCTCAATGCCGAGGGTATAAGGTTCAGAGGACTTGAAATCGGGTAAGGGCATGGCGCACTCCGTTGTCTGTTATGTGTTGAGTATAGACAATGGGCGTGGCGCGCTCTTTTCAGGGTGGTATAACTGATAGCAGGCTTAGCAAAAGGGGAGTGACCCATGTCTGACTATCCAACCATTGCGCTGATTGGTCCCGGTGCGATTGGCACCACCATTGCCGCGGTGCTGCATGACGCGGGCCGTACGCCGCTGCTGTGCGGTCGCACCGCGCATCCGGTATTACGCCTGCGTCACGATGAGGATGAAACTGTGGTGCCCGGTCCGGTACTCACCGATCCCACCGTCATTACGCGCCCCGTAGACCTCGTTTTTGTGGCGGTAAAAACGACGCAAAATGCCGACAGCGCCGGGTGGCTGCGCGCCCTGTGCGATGAAAACACCGTGGTCTGCGCGCTGCAAAACGGTGTGGAGCAGAAAGCCCAGCTTGCGCCTTTGGTCAACGGCGCAACGGTGCTGCCGTCGGTGGTCTGGTTCCCGGCGCAGCGCGAGCCGGACGCCTCCGTCTGGCTGCGGGCAAAACCGCGTCTGACGCTACCGGATGTGCCGCAGGCGCAGCGGGTGGTCGAGGCGCTTCGCGGGACGCGCTGTGATGTTGAGCTCTCGACAGATTTCACCACCGTCGCCTGGCGCAAGCTGCTGCAAAACGCGGTCGCCGGGCTGATGGTGCTGGCCAACCGCCGCGCCGGGATGTTCAGACGCGAGGATATCAGCGAGCTGGCCCTGGCCTATCTGCACGAGGGACTTGCCGTCGCCCGCGCCGAAGGGGCGAAGCTGGACGATGCGGTGGCCCAGGAGATTCTGGCGAACTTCCAGCGCGCGCCCGAGGATTTAGGCACGTCAATCCTTGCCGACCGTCAGGCCGAACGCCCGATGGAGTGGGATATTCGTAACGGCGTGATCCAGCGCTATGGCCGCAAGCATGGTATTGCGGTGCCCATCAGCGACGTGGTGGTACCGCTGCTGGCGGCGGGGAGCGAGGGGCCGGGCTAACGGCCGCTGTTTTTCCGTTCGGCGAGCGTGACGGTGGAGCAATAATCTGGGGATAGTCAGCCTTAAACACATATGCGAAACTTACCGCTTCTGAAAAAATGTGGTGGGACCCGCTCAATGTCAGAACCATCTTCGCAGTGCCTGTTTAATGAAGGAATGATTGCTTTTCCTGAGGGCTATCAGGACCGTACCGTCAATGTCTTCGCGCCGCCTGCAGCGGATGCGCCCGCGTTCAACATTTCCCGCGATGCCCTCAACCCCGGCGAAGCGCTTGCCGCGTATATCGATCGCCAGCTCGCCCTGATGGCAAAGCACATCAAGGGCTGGAAGCAGGGTGAGCGCAGCGCCGCTACGCTGGGCGACAGCCTTTTACAGGGTGAAACCGTCCATGCCAGCTACCTGCGCGACGGGAAACGCATCTGGCAGCAGCAGGCCGTGTTTAACGTCGACGGCGATAAAATCCTGGTGTTCACTATGACCTGCACCCGCGCGCCGGGCGATGCCGACGTCGCGCTGTTTGGCGATCTTCTCAGGAGCTTCCGCTTCCACCATTAACTTCAGGGACCGTTGTTATGTTTGAAGCAGCACGCGTTGGTGATGATATCGGCCACTCCGGTGCGCTGGCCGGGATGATTGCCGGAACGATTGTCGGTGGCCTGATTGCCGCCGCCGGGGGCATTCTGGCGGGGGCCATGTTTATTGCCGGTCTCGGCGCATCCTGTCTTGGCGTGGGCGTCCTGCTCGTCGGCGCCAGCCTGGCCGTGGGGTATTACACCGGGGAGCTGGCCACTGCCGCTAGGGACAGCATCGCCGACGCCGGGGCATCCAGCATGACGAAGAAAGGCGTCATCACCTCCGGCTCGCCCAACGTGTTTATCAACGGTAAACCCGCCGCGCTTGCCACCGATAGCACCGTCGACTGTTCTGACGACGGCTCGCAGCAGATGGCCGAAGGCTCTAAGCGAGTCTCCATTAACAGCCAGCCTGCGTCACGCATCGGGGATCGCACCACCTGCGACGCGAAGGTGATGACCGGTTCAGACAACGTCATTATCGGCGGCGATCCGCAGCAAACCCTCCCCATTCAGTCTGAAGTCCCCGAGTGGCTCTACAAGGTCTCCGATCTTACCCTGCTGTTTGCCGGGCTTCTCGGCGGCTGGGGCGGCGCCGCTGGCAAAGTCGGGGCGCTCTCTAAGCTGCTGGGCAAAATCCCCGGCATCAACAAGCTGGCCCGTATCGCCTGTCGCGCCGGCACGCTGATGACCGGCGTGGCGGCCGCGGGGATCATCGCCCGCCCGGTAGATATCGTCAGCGGACAGAAGTTTCTCAGCGGGGATGATGAGCTGGACTTCGTCCTGCCTTCCCGTCTTCCGGTGCGCTGGCAGCGCTACTGGCGCAGCGGCAATCCCGGCGACAGCGTGTTGGGCCGCGGATGGAGCCTGTTCTGGGAAAGCCGCCTGGAGCCTTATCAGGACGGCCTGGTGTGGCGCGCACCGTCCGGCGATTACGTCGCCTTCCCGAAGGTCCCGAAAGGGATGCGCTCCTACTGCGAAAGCGAAAAAAACTGGCTTGAACATCACCAGGACGACAGCTGGTCGGTGTATGACGTCAGCGGCGAACGCTGGCACTATGCGCCGCTGCGGGATGATGCCCCGTCGCTGCTCCAGCGCCTCTCCGAACCCTGCGGCAACGATATCCTCTTTGAGTGGAATGCGGATAATACCCTGCATGCCCTGACCGACTGTGCGGGCCAGCGCGTGGTCTGCCGCTACGACCGCGACAGGCTCGTTGGCGCCTGGCTGGATGACGAGATCTGCCTGGTCAGTTACGCTTATGATGAACAGCGCCAGCTGGTCTCCGTGACCGGCCGGGGCGGTAGCGTGCGCCGACGCTTCAGCTGGCAGGACGGGCTGATGAGCGCCCATGAGGACGCCAACGGCCTGCTGAGCGAATACCGCTGGCTGGAGATTGACGGCCTGCCGCGCGTGGTGGGCTTCCGCCATAGCGGCGGCGAACAGCTGACGTTCGAATACGATTTTGAGAACGGCACCCGCCGCGCGACCCGCGAAGACGGCGCGCAGGCGCACTGGCTGGTGGATGACGACGACAACGTCGCGCGCTTCACGGATTACGACGGTCGCCAGACGACGTTTGTCTACCGCGACGGCGAGCTCTGCCACGTCATTCTGCCGGGCGGGGCGATGCGCCGCAGCACGTGGGACAAATACGGCCGCATGACCAGCGAGACGGACCCGGCGGGCCGCCGCACGGAGTATCACTGGCATCGCCTGACCGACCGCATCACCCGCACGGTTTACCCGGACGGTACCTCATCGCAGGCCATGTACGACCTTCGCGGTCGCCTGCTGTCGGAGACGGATCCGGCCGGTAGCACCACCGCGTATCGCTATCCCGATGATGAAGAATTCCTCCCGGAGAGCATCACCGACGCCATCGGCGGCGTGGTGCGCCTGGTCTGGAACCACCAGGGGCTGCTGACGCAGCGCACCGACTGCTCCGGCAGCGTCACCCGCTTCACCTACGACCGCTTCGGGCAGCTGATTGCCAGCGAAGATGCAGAAGGGAATATCACGCGGCGGGAGTGGAGCCGTGCCGGGCTGCTGAGCGTCGTGATCCATCCGGACGGCAGCCGCGAGTCGCTGGTGTGGAACGAACGCGGCCAGCTCACGGGCTGGCGCGACCCGCTGGAAAGCGAGGTAAGCTGGGCCTATAACGCGCTCGGCCTCCCGGTCAGCCTTACCGACCGTATTGGTCGCGTGCGCCAGTGGCGCTACGACCCGCGCGGTAACCTGCTGCGACTCGATAACGGCAACGGGGCGGAGTACCGCTTCACCTATGACGCCGTGGGCCGCCCGCTCAGCGAAACGCGCCCGGACGAGACCGTGCGCCATATGGAATGGGACGCGCGAGGGTTCCTCTGCGCGCTCGAAGAAAACGGACGGCCTGCCGCCGACGGCGGCATCGCCCGTCGCGTCCAGCAGTTCAGCTATGACGACAGCGGGCTGCTGATCGGGCGCACTCAGCGCCACGCGGAGTACCGCTACTTCCGCGACCTGAGCGGCCAGATTACCCGCATCCGCCGCACGCCGACGGCCGAAGGCGTTGCCCTGGGTATCGAAAGCGATGAGATCGCTTACCGCCACGACGCCGCCGGGCGCGTGCTGAGCGAGTCCGGCATTAACGGCGCGGTGGGCTACGAATGGGATGCCCTGAGCAACCTGACCGGCCTGACGCTGCCCGGCGGGCAAAAGCTGGCCTGGCTGCACTACGGCTCCGGCCACGTCAGCGCCATCCGCTTCGGGCAGCAGCTGGTGACCGAGTTCACCCGCGACCGCCTGCACCGCGAGGTGCGCCGCACTCAGGGCGCGCGCGAGCAGTTCCGCCAGTATGACAGCCTCGGCAGACGCACCCTGCAGTGCAGCGAACTGAGCACGGACGTGACCCTGCCGGAGCAGGCGCTACTGGAACGCCTGTACCGCTACACCGCGCGCGGTGAGCTTTCCGGCGTCAGCGACACCCTGCGCGGTGAGGTGGACTACGGCTACGACGCCGAAGGGCGTCTGCTGAAGCACTACGAGGCCCGACAGGGGCACAGCCGCGCGCAGTTCAGCTATGACGCCGCGGATAACCTCGCCGCCAGTGACGATCCGGTACCGGTTACGGATAACCGCCTGCAGCACTGGCAGGCGCTGTTTATGAAATACGACCACTGGGGTAACCTGGTCAGCCGCCGCAACGGGCTGTATGAACAGCATTACGCGTATGACGCCGAGAACCGGCTGGTATCCGCCCGGGGAACCGGGCCGGAAGGACGGTTTGAGGCGCGCTATCACTACGACGCGCTGGGCCGCCGCACGCGCAAAATCGTCACCACGACGCACGGCACCACCGACACCCGCTTCCTGTGGCAGGGCTACCGCCTGCTGCAGGAGCAGCAGGAGAGCGGGCTGCGCAGCACCTATGTATACGACCCGAATGAAGCCTGGAGCCCGCTGGCACGGGTGGATCACCTTCGTGACCAGAGCAGCGGTGAGATTTACTGGTTCAGTACCGACCTGAACGGCGCGCCGCTGGAAGTGACCGACGAGCGCGGCGCGGTGCGCTGGAGCGGCCAGTACGGCAGCTTTGGCGAGGTGCGCCATCAGAGCGAAGGGTTCTCACGGTTGGTGAACCGCACGGCGATGGCACACCAGCCGCTTCGCTATGCCGGGCAGTACGCTGACGGTGAAACGGGGCTGCACTATAACCTGTTCCGCTACTACGACCCGCAGGTCGGGCGGTTTATTGTGCAGGATCCGATTGGGCTGAATGGTGGGTGGAACCTTTATCAGTATGCGCCGAATCCGTTGGGGTGGATTGATCCGCTGGGTTTAAATAATTGTAATACTGTCAAAAGAGCGGTGACGCCTGAACAAATGGAGAGCATTCGAGCGGGTAATGGAATAACAAGACCAACACCTTATCATAAAACAACTCCGACCCAACATGTTGCTGGCGCTCCGCATTCGCGTGACCCTTGGATTTCCACCACCAGAAGCCAGGCATCAGCAGAGTATTTTGCTACCCATGGCGGTACTCGTGCGGCAAATCCTATTATTGAAATAGATTTGTCTAAAATACCTAAAGATAGAATAGTCGATGTTTCAACAGCTCAAAAAGCTGCAGAGAATTTACAAACACCGTTTACTCGAAATGCTGCTGCGGCGCATCAGGAAGTATTGATTTTTGGTGAGATTCCTCACGAAGCCATCATATTTAAATAGGTGATTTATGTTAAATGATGTAAAGAAAAAAATAATTGATAATGATTTTGTTAATAATGTTAGAATTAATATGGTTTTCAATGATGAACAGTATAATGACTTGGTTTCTAGTTTAGATGAGCTTGCTAACCTATTGAAAAATAATAACTCCATAGATAAAGAATTAGCTTTGTATTTATATACAATACCTCAAATGATAAGAAATGCATATGCTAGTTTTGATAAAGTGGAAAACAAACCAGATTTGGCTTTTAAATTAGAAGATGCATGGATAGAGTTAGACTCGCTAGTAATAAACTGTTTAAGCTAAAAAGAATGAAGACCGGGTGAGAAATTCGCCCGGCTTTGATATGATATAATCCTTTCTTGAACCACAAACATATAATTAATAATCCATCCTCTACTACGACCCGCAGATTGTGCGGTTTACTGAACAGGATCCGATTGGGTTATGTAGGGGATATGAAGTCAGAGGTAACAATCCATACCAGACGCGGGTTGATCCTCATTATCCCGGAAGAGCTCATCATGCATTATCAATAGATACCAGAACATTAGTATCAGGAATAATTATTTCAAATTGCGACATAAGAAAATAACAAGAATTTTGGAGTCAATAACCCAATATGCATTGGGTTCATTAAGTTAAAGTAAGTTATATAGAATAAAAGAAGTGGAACAGTTACCGAAAATAGATGAAACCCAGATTAAAGTATTTCCTGAGCATGTGAATTATAAAGGAGCTGCAATAATACATTCACATGTCGATTTTGGAATATATGCTATACTCGCACCTGGACGTACTCATGTTGGCAATGGCGATGTTTGGCATACGAAATGAGAGTAATAATTGTGTTATTAACAATAAATGAAATTGAAGTTAAATTACATGAGAAGTTCTCTCCTTTTAATGGAGGTATGGATGATTTGATTTTGAAAAAAAGAATTTCGCCTGTAAACAATATCAAACTTTCTGAGGAAAGAGTTCGTGTAAATTTCTCAAAGGATTTTATTGAGTTTGTCAATAATTATGATATTGATAACTTCTCTTTGGGGAATATATCTTTCGGCCATGGTGGTGATTATTTGGAGAAAATAGTCAGTATTAACAATGATGAATTTAACCATTGGTGGATTGGCAAGCATAGACCAGATGGTGTGATATGTGTTGCAATATCAGACCCTTATAGTATTTTACTAAATAATCATGATGGCAAAGTTTATGCTATTACAAGTGAGCATACTATGGATGGATGGTAATCGATAGCTGATAGTTTTGAGCTATTTATCAGAGGTGTTGGTTCGCATGTTTTAAAAACATGTTCTATATCGGAAATTATTAAGTTAACAGGGGCGAGCGATACTGCATTTTGGAAGGATATCTGATGTTGGTGTCTGGTGATAATTTATATATTTCTGCGCTGGGTGTCTTTTTCGAACAATATCAGAAATGGTGAAAGAAATAATTTCTTCAATTGTTGTGGTTTGAGGTGGGCATTAAACCAACTTTCGAACTCAGTCCTTTGTATAATTTTATGCGTGCGGAACCTTTACAAAAATACGCGCCTGTAGATGCGTTAGGGTGAAATTACTATGTGTCTTACTGGTTCAGAAAATAAACTAACTGTATACGAGATAAATGCTTTCAATACGAGTTTTGATAATCATCTTCCCGCTTCATTTCTTGATTTTTATCTGAAAAATAATGGCGGATATCCTCATAAAAATGAAGATGGTAATCCGTTTATGCTTGGCGGGTTTAACCCTATAAAATATGGTGACCTGCCTATAGAACAACTCTACCGTGACCTTGTTGAGTCGTTTGGCAAATTGAGGAATATGGTTTCTTTTGCATATGATGACGGGGGGAATTCTTTTCTGCTATCTCTCAAATCTGATGATTCATTAGAGAAAGTGTTTATTTTTTTGATGGATGATAAGGAAGTTGAATTGGTTTCTGGTTCGTTCTCAGAATTTTTAGAGGAATTGTTTCTTTGAAAGCAATGAGGTAGTGTATAAAATTCACAAAAGTGATTTTGTTGTTATCGAAATCTAAAGAAAAGTAACTAATTAAACTATTTAATGTTAGTCATTAATTTAATGCTTGTAAATTTAATAACTGGGTTTGTGTTTGATTTGTTTATATTTATTGGTAATCATTGATATTGTTCTGATATGAAAACCAAGATTAAAACCGTAAGCTTCAGCGTACGTATAATTTAATGTTAATGCTGAAGAATAGCATGTCAAATGGCAATGCGTGCAATAGCCCAATTTGGAATGGTATTGCATTTACATGCTTGATGAATATTATTATATAGCTTCAGATTGATGACGAAAGAAGGAAAAGATAAATGCAACGATTGATGGGAGACGGTTACGAACCTTATGTTAATAAGTTAAATGACAGGCTTATATATTCATTACCTGTTGAATCGGGATTTGTCAGCTTTTATTTTGAGTTTGATATTAGTCAGACCGATCTTGACGTCCTGCTGTCCGATCATTACCGGCGGGCCGTGCTGGAAGTGACCGCGCACACTCTGCTTCAGCACTCGACGTTGAAAGGACATAAAAGATTTACTCAGAACGATTTTGATAATCTTATTGCCACTACCCTTCATGAATCGCAAGAGCATCTTAGCGCATTGATTTCTCAGATTAATCGGGAGCACAATATGTCGATTGAACATTATGTGAATGACATAGTGAATACACGCTTAACCAAAGGATGAATATACCGATCCCAGATAAGGTCAATATTTATCTTAAAATCACGCTGTATCTACAGCTCTTTTCAACCTCGTGCTGTCAATCGATTTCATGATAACCGGCGAATGCGGCAAGGTGCGCTGGAGCGGCCAGT
>NZ_JADCLG010000009.1:185966-207402 GCF_014982425.1 Enterobacter cloacae complex sp. I1M
CGCCATCAGAGCGAAGGGTTCTCAAGGCTTGTGAACCGCACGGCAATGGCGCATCAGCCGCTTCGCTATGCCGGGCAGTACGCTGACGGTGAAACGGGACTGCACTATAACCTTTTCCGCTACTACGACCCGCAGGTCGGGCGATTTATTGTGCAGGATCTGATTGGGCTGAATGGCGGGTGGAACCTTTATCAATATGCGCCGAATCCGTTGGGGTGGATTTATCCGCTGGGATTGTCTACCTGTTCATCCAAAGACTCATATAAACAGGCCAGAAATAAGGCTCTTAAATGGTTAGAAGAGCGAGGTTTTAAAGCCGAAAAAGTTAACACAGGCAAATTTGGTTCGACTAAAGGTCAACCTGTCGGGATGACAACAATTGACGGAAAAACAGGTTCTAGAGTTGAGTATGATGAGCGAAGCGGAGCTCATATCAATGTGTTTAGCGGTAAAGATAAAGGGGAGCACTTCATGTTTGATGCACCTGAATCCGTTGTAACAAAAATTCAATATTTATTTAATTTACCATCAAAACCATGGAGAGGCTCTTAATGACGCTCGATGATGAAATCAGGAAGGAAATATCTTTGCTTCCTGAACAACCAGAAATTGTGGATGACTGGGAACACATTGCGGATGAGTTATCCGATAGTTATAGTTGGGCTGGTTCAAAAATTGACTGGTCAAAGACCAGTGCTCATAGGTCTTTAGAACTACATGGAGACTATAAGGATTGGTTGGTAGATATAAAGAAATTCATTCATGAAACTGATGTTCATGACGTGATTTCAAATAGTGATGAGATTTACTATATAAATGATTTGTCTCTTGATTTTTCTGTCAGATTGAATCCCGCGCAGTTCTTTTTATTTTTTGATGTGGCTATAGAAAATATTCCTCAGCATCATTATTTTTTTGATAGGGAAAATAAATGGTGTCTAGTGATCAGTGCAGAGGGATATATTGACTTCGGTTTCTCATGTTTAGATAAAAAATGATTGAAATGGGAGGTTCATCCTCCCAGGACGTTTAGGTAATGCTTTTGTTTTGATACAAAGAAACCTAGGGGGCGAGATTCTTGCGATGATGATGTGCCTCTACAATTACCGTAAGGTTTTAGACGCGATATGGCTAGCCTGTTTGCCGTACTGTATGGTGATGCTGATCCATTTCGAGCAGATGGCACAATTGTTGAGCCAACGTTCAACGGCGAACAGAATAGCTGTGTCGCTTTTTACTTAATACCTAATAGAATTCTATCCTAATCAATTTCCCACAAATGCACTTACCGGCACGCCAAAACGCTTCGCCAGCGCGCGCATATGATCCAGCGTTAACGTGCGCTGTCCGTTGAGGATTCGACTCACCAGGGACTTCTTGCCTATCTCGTTCTCGAAATCGCTCTGAGTGAGATGGTACTGATCCATCAGCGTTCGCAATAACGCAACGCCTGACGGAATGCTGGCAACACGCGCGTTAAATTCTGCAAACTCCGGAGACTCGTTTTCGTATTTATCGATTTTAGCGGTGAGCATCTCTACCAGCGGACTATCGGGGTCATGCTCGATTAGATACTCCACCAACCCCATAGCATCCTCATAATCTTGTCGCGACGGGCTTGAGCCCAGGAAAGGGAGCTCCCTTGTTAGATCGTTTGCCGCTTTGATGGCTGCTGAATAGTTCATTCTTTCTTTCTCCGGTAGAGGTCCGTGAGCTTGTCATAATCTGCGTGAGTGCTGATGTGCTTGATGAAGATCTTTCTACGCTCAAAATCAGCAAAAAACATCACTCTTAAATGCCCGCCACCCACATCAATGACCCACCATTTTTCCCGGTATTTCATCCTCTCCCGGCTGGGGAAGCGCTTTCGCATGTCGTCTGGTGATGGGTAGTGCTCTCCTTTTAGTACCCAGTAAAGATCTTCCAGAGCGAGTTCTTGAATAGGAAAATGTCTTGTGGCCGCGTCGAAAGGCGCTCTTGAGACTGCGGGCATTTTTGCCCCCTTGTTTCCAGACTGGAAACATTTAAGGTAGTGGTCGGCGGGTTGAGAATGTGGGAACTGTCATGGATTGCAGTTTTCATTTGCTCGTGATAAAGGCGATCATTTAATGAGTGCGAACACTGTAAGAGGTGACTGTGAAAGAAATGTCCACTTTGTGCCAGGAGCGGACATTGTTATTAATAGCAGCAGACGCCAGCCGGACTCTCTCGTCTTACAGCACTTCAACCACTTCAAATTCTTCTGCGATCAACTCCATATCTTTAGAAAAATGACCTTCGCGGGTAAAAAATCGCTGATGCTCATTTCGCCAGTATTGAAGGCTTAAATCGCCTTCACCTTCTTTGCGGGCAAACTCCTCAGTCACATCACAAAAACGCACCAGTCGCATTGAAACCAGCCGGGTCACGCAGACCGGGGCATTCAGGCCATCAAGGATAATGTTATAGCTTCCAATCCTCGGGGCAGACTTTTCTTGCTGGTAAGAGGCAAAGGATCCGCAGGAGGCCGTTTTAATCCCTTTTTTAATCAGGTCCGCAAGCTCGCTGGCCAGTTCCGGGCTGTCTCCCATTTGCCAGGCATCTGCGCCTGGATACTTTACTTTTAATACCTCAACAGTAGCCATTAAGAGCCCTTTTTAATCGTCGATGAAAAATGTCATACAGAGTTTTAACATGAACTTTCCGGACATTAACATTGATGCTTTCCCTCTGCTACTTTGTCCGCTCTTCGCTCTTACCAGACATTCAAAAACAACATTAAATTTTGCGTATGGCCGGGGATCCGCTTCTTACCCAGCAGAACTCCGGCCTCCCATCACCCGCCTCAGTGCGTCGTTATATACGGCTCCTTCACAAACTCTGCCAGCAGCCAGACCATATCATGCAGTCGCCCGGTGAGTTCTTTCGCCACGCTCGCAGGCAGTGTCCCGCCCATCACCGCCAGCGTTAATGCCACGGCATAATCCACCTGCAACACCGTTTCCTGCCAGCAGTCCGGCACGCAGGAAGTAATCTTTTCACCTGCAATCAATTGCTCAACCAGATACGACGGAAGCTCTGAGTCACAGCACTCACGCAGCCGCTTCAGCGCGGCCAGCAATCGCTTGCAGAGCGTGGCAAACATCACTGCGTCGTCAGTTTCCACCAGCACGCTAACATACGCAGTGCAGGCGTCAGCCAGTTCAAAGAGATCCGCAGAATCGGGAAGTTGCAGGTGGAGAAGGTGATAAACAGCGCTTTCTTCAGTAAGCGCGTAAGAAAATCCAGGGATAGTAGCCATAAGGCATCCTCTTTATGCAAAAAATGTTAACCGCCCGATGAGTTCCTACGCTCAGAGGGGGTAGCGCTGACGGAGGTAGGAATACCGTGCATAAAGAAAAACGGCCAGCCTTTCGACTGCTCCGTCAGCGCCACCGTGATTCTAACGGGATATGCGCTGTCGCGACAAAAAATATCGCTTTATGCTAACGGGTTCCTACGCCCGGTTACGGATGTGCCGCAACGCAGGCACTTTACGACCGTGAAGAAGGGATGAAAAGGGATAACCCTGAATTACATAAGGTTGCTTGCAGGTTTGCGAGGCGGCTTCCAGAAGGGGATTGCCGCGTGGCGGCTACGCCCGACCCGGCCTCCAAAACCACCGCGATACGACCCGTAGGCCCGCGCAAGCGCAGCGCCGCCGGGCACAGTTTGCACTGCGATTACGTCTTACGCAGACCTTTTCATTTTGAGCATCCCTTCTAATAACGTCTGCGTGGCGCGGGAGGATTTTCCCGCCTGTGAACAAAACACCCCAAACTCCCGGCACAGTGAAAGCGTAGACATTTTGTAGTACATGGTAGACCTCAAGCCAGAACGATGTCTGGCACCGCGACCAGCCATCCGGGCGTTTAAATGGTTAAAATAAATAATAATAATCATTGCGCAATAAATTTCGCTGTGTCTTAATAGCGTCATCGGTTTGGAATACAGACCTTATGAAAGCAGTTTTAGTAAAGCAGTCCTCAGTTCAGGTGTTATCAGTAGATACTCCTTCTTCGTGAGCCTCCTCCTAAGTGCCAAATAAGTAACTCTCGAAATACAGGCCATCATCGCCGCGCTTAAGTGGCTCATAAATTAAGGATTTATCTATGTCTAATAAAATGACTGGTTTAGTAAAATGGTTCAACGCAGATAAAGGTTTTGGCTTTATCACCCCTGACGACGGCAGCAAAGATGTATTCGTACATTTCTCTGCAATTCAGAGCGACAACTTCAAAACGCTTGATGAAGGTCAGAAAGTTTCCTTTACCATTGAGAATGGCGCAAAAGGTCCAGCAGCTGGAAACGTTTCTCCACTGTAACCCGCGCTAAATATCAGTGCGGCGTACGATAGCGATGAAGACAATAGTCCGAGCAGTTAAGCTGTACTGATAAAAATTAACCCGCACCTGTGCGGGTTTTTTATTTTTAAAGGGTAATGGTACTGAGTTTTATATGGCAGCCTGCCCATACTCCCTTCAAATTCAGCCTCAAAAACTGCTTCGCAATAAATTGAGCATCAATACAGTCCGCAGTTTCTGAAAAGGTTCATCCCTGCTCCCGTTCCCCCTCGCTCATCATCGCCAGAAACCGTTTCACCGTCCGTGAGCGTTCAAAGCGCCGCCAGCAGAGCGCGATATCGGTATAAAGCTCCGGTGAGCTCAGCGCGTGGTAGGTGACATTCGGCGGAGAAATAGCGGCCATCGATTTCGGCACCAGCGCGAACCCGCCGCCAGCGGAGACCATGCTCAGAGAAGAGGAAAGTTGTGAAGATTGCAGCGTGTGTTGCATATCGACTCCGGCCCGCTCGCAGCTGCCGTAAACGCGGTCATACAGCCCCGGCGCGACCTCCTGGGGGAACAGCACCACCGGTGTATCCCGAAGCTGCTCTAACGCCAGCGAATCGCACGCAGCCAGAGGATGATCGCGATGCAACGCCACCACCATCGGCTCCCGGTCGAGGATTTTCAACTCGAACACCTTGCTGCTTTCGCACGGCAGGCGCACAAAGGCGATATCCAGTTCACCCTCCGCCAGCATTGTCGTCAGCGAAGACATATTGGCTTCCACCTGGTGAACCTGCACCGCCATGTTCTGCACCTGAAACTGACGAATCAGCGCGAAAATTTTGGGATGAAAGGCGTCGGAGCTGGTGATGCCAATCGACAGGCTGCCGTTCAGGCCGCGCGCGATGCCCCGGGCTTTCTCCAGCGCGGCGTCGCTCAGCGCCAGGATCTTACAGGCGTCCTCATAGAAGGCTTCTCCCGCCTCGGTCAGCTCCACGCCCCGCGTCAGGCGCCTGAACAGCGGTGTGCCCACTTCCTCCTCAAGCCGTTTAATCTGCTGGCTCAGTGGAGGCTGTGAAATACCCAGCGCTTTGGCCGCCCTGGTGAAGTGTTGCTCGCGTGCAACCGCGACAAAATACCGCAGATAACGAAGTTCCATATCAAAAACGTCTCAAACCAGCATGGATTCTATATTGGAACTCTCTGCTGAATCGGGTCAACATTTATTTAACCTTTATAAATAAAGTTGAAGAGGACGGGCATGATGATGCATTCATCTGCATGCGACTGTGAGGCGAGTTTATGCGAGACCCTGCGTGGGTTCTCGGCTCAGCATCCTGACAGCGTGATCTATCAGACATCGCTAATGAGCGCCCTGCTAAGCGGCGTCTACGAAGGGGAGACGACGATCGCCGACCTGCTGGCACACGGTGATTTTGGTCTCGGCACCTTTAACGAGCTGGACGGTGAAATGATTGCC
The DNA here is from genome assembly GCF_014982425.1 of Enterobacter cloacae complex sp. I1M. Lineage (NCBI taxonomy): Bacteria > Pseudomonadati > Pseudomonadota > Gammaproteobacteria > Enterobacterales > Enterobacteriaceae > Enterobacter > Enterobacter cloacae complex sp. I1M. The sequence continues at coordinate 191,754 of NZ_JADCLG010000009.1, forward strand.
TTCAGCAGCCAGGTGTACCAGCTGCGCGCCGACGGCAGCGCCCGCGCCGCGAAGCCGGAGCAAAAAACGCCGTTCGCGGTGATGACCTGGTTCCAGCCGCAGTACCGCAAAACCTTTAACGGTCCGGTCAGCCGTCAGCAGATCCACGACGTGATCGACCAGCAGATCCCCTCCGATAACCTGTTCTGCGCGCTGCGCATCGATGGCAACTTCCGCCATGCGCATACCCGCACCGTTCCGCGCCAGACGCCGCCGTACCGGGCAATGACCGACGTGCTGGACGACCAGCCGGTGTTCCGCTTTAACCAGCGCGAGGGCGTGCTGGTCGGGTTCCGCACCCCGCAGCATATGCAGGGCATCAACGTGGCGGGCTATCACGAGCACTTTATCACCGACGACCGTCAGGGCGGCGGCCATCTGCTGGACTATCAGCTGGAGAGCGGCGTGCTCACCTTTGGCGAAATCCACAAGCTGATGATTGACCTGCCCGCCGACAGCGCGTTTTTACAGGCCAACCTGCACCCCAGCAACCTTGATGCGGCTATCCGCGCCGTCGAAAACTAACAGGAGAACTACCGTGAACAGTGAGAAACAGTCACGTCAGTGGGCGCACGGCGCCGATATGGTTGTCGGCCAGCTGGAAGCGCAGGGCGTGAAGCAGGTGTTCGGGATCCCGGGCGCGAAGATCGACAAGGTCTTTGACTCTCTGCTGGACTCCTCCATCGAGATTATCCCGGTGCGTCACGAGGCGAACGCGGCGTTTATGGCGGCAGCGGTAGGGCGGTTAACCGGCAAGGCCGGAGTCGCGCTGGTCACCTCCGGGCCGGGCTGCTCCAATCTGATCACCGGCATCGCCACCGCCAACAGCGAAGGCGACCCGGTCGTCGCGCTGGGCGGGGCGGTGAAGCGGGCGGATAAAGCCAAGCTGGTGCACCAGAGCATGGACACTGTCGCCATGTTCAGCCCGGTGACCAAATACGCCGTAGAAGTGAACTCCCCGGACGCGATTGCCGAGGTGGTGTCCAACGCGTTTCGCGCTGCCGAGCAGGGCAGGCCGGGCGGGGCGTTTGTCAGCCTGCCGCAGGATATTGTCGACCAGCCCACCACGGGGGCGATTTTACCCGCCAGCGGCCCGGCGCTGATGGGCCCGGCACCGGAGTCCGCCATTAACGACGTGGCGAAGCTTATCGAGAACGCCAAAAACCCGGTCATTTTACTCGGCCTGATGGCCAGCCAGCCCGCGAACAGCGCCGCGCTGCGCACGCTGCTGGAGAAAAGCCGCATTCCGGTCACCAGCACTTATCAGGCCGCCGGGGCGGTGAATCAGGAACACTTCACCCGCTTCGCCGGGCGCGTCGGCCTGTTCAACAACCAGGCCGGAGATCGGTTGCTGCATCTGGCGGATCTGATTATCTGCATCGGCTACAGCCCGGTGGAATACGAGCCGTCCATGTGGAACAGCGGCGACGCGACGCTGGTGCACATTGACGTGCTGCCCGCCTATGAGGAGCGCAAGTATGTTCCTGACCTGGAACTGGTCGGGGATATTGCCGCCACGCTGAATCTGCTTGCCAGCCGAATCGAGCACAAACTTGAACTCAGCCAGCGCGCCTCGGAAATTCTTGTCGATCGCCAGCATCAGCGTGACCTCCTCGACCGTCGCGGCGCATCGCTAAACCAGTTTGCCCTGCATCCGCTGCGCATCGTGCGCGCCATGCAGGACATCGTGAATAACGACGTAACGCTCACCGTCGATATGGGCAGCTTCCACATCTGGATCGCCCGCTACCTCTACAGCTTCCGCGCGCGTCAGGTGATGATCTCCAACGGTCAGCAGACCATGGGCGTGGCGCTGCCGTGGGCGATTGGCGCGTGGCTGGTCAACCCGGGGCGCAAGGTGGTGTCGGTCTCCGGGGACGGCGGATTTTTGCAGTCGAGCATGGAGCTGGAAACCGCCGTGCGCCTCAATGCCAACGTGCTGCACATCATCTGGGTGGATAACGCCTACAACATGGTGGCGATCCAGGAAGAGAAAAAATACCAGCGTCTTTCCGGCGTGGAGTTTGGCCCGGTCGATTTCAAAGCCTATGCCGACGCGTTCGGCGCAAAAGGTTTTGCCGTCGAGAGTGCCGACGCGCTCGAACCGACGCTGCGTGCCGCAATGGATGTCGATGGCCCGGCCGTGGTGGCCATTCCCGTCGACTACAGCGATAACCCGCTGCTGATGGGCCAGCTCCATCTCAGCCAGATTTTGTGAATCAATATAAGGACAGAGAAATGCAAAAAGTGGCTCTCGTAACCGGCTCCGGCCAGGGGATTGGCAAAGCGATCGCGCTTCGCCTGGTGAAGGACGGCTTTGCCGTCGCTATTGCGGATTACAACGAAGAGACGGCGAAAGCGGTCGCGGATGAGATCACCCGCAACGGCGGGAAAGCCGTCGCCGTGAAGGTGGACGTCTCTGACCGCGACCAGGTGTTTGCGGCGGTGGAAAAAGCCCGCACCGCGCTGGGCGGCTTCAACGTCATCGTCAACAACGCCGGGGTGGCGCCGTCCACGCCAATCGAATCCATCACGCCGGAAATTGTCGACAAGGTCTACAACATCAACGTGAAAGGGGTGATCTGGGGCATTCAGGCCGCGATTGACGCGTTCCGCAAAGAGGGGCACGGCGGTAAAATCATCAACGCCTGCTCCCAGGCGGGCCATACCGGCAACCCGGAACTGGCGGTGTACAGCTCCAGCAAGTTCGCGGTGCGCGGTTTAACCCAGACCGCCGCGCGGGATCTCGCGCCGCTGGGGATCACCGTTAACGCCTATTGCCCGGGCATCGTCAAAACGCCGATGTGGGCGGAGATCGACCGTCAGGTCTCCGAGGCGGCGGGTAAACCGCTCGGCTACGGAACGGAAACCTTTGCCAAACGCATCACGCTTGGCCGTTTGTCCGAACCGGAAGATGTGGCCGCCTGCGTCTCTTACCTCGCCGGACCAGACTCCGACTACATGACCGGTCAGTCGCTGCTGATTGATGGTGGGATGGTGTTCAACTAAATTCTAATAAGCTCTGACATGAACTTTCCCCTGCTCCCGTGCAGGGGCTTTTTTTTGTCTCCTCAGCCATTGTGCATTACACTGCGCGCTGCAAAACTTTAGTCTTAAGATCTGACAGGCGGTAACAGCGATGAACGGTACAATCACAACGTGGTTTAAAGATAAAGGCTTCGGATTTATCAAAGATGAAAACGGCGACAACCGCTATTTTCACGTGATTAAGGTCGCCAACCCTGATCTGATTAAGAAAGATGCGGCGGTGACCTTCGAACCCACCACAAACACCAAAGGCCTTTCCGCGTATGCGGTGAAGGTGATCCCGGAGAGCAAGCATCTTTATATCGCGGGCGAGCGCGTGAAGCTCACCTCGATCAAATCCTTCGTGGTGTTCAGCGAAGAAGAGCCCGTTGAGACCAAAATCGACAAAGAGAACGCGGTGCTGTCGGTGGGGCTACTGATGAACAGCATCAAGCCGAAAAGTGAGAAAAAACCGGGCGAGATGCGCACGGTGAAGAAGCTGGCGATCACCACCTTCCAGAACACGACGATGATCTTCACCGAAGATGAAATCGACATCGACGCGACGGTTAAGCTGCTGAAGTAATTTTATGCCGGGTGGCGGCTACGCGTTACCCGGCCTGCACGTTCTTCCTTTTCGACCGCTTTTTAACCTGCTATAACAAACTCCTTACCTTGCAGGGAGTCACCGCCGTGCCCGAAATCAATCAACATGGTCAAACCGTTAACGATATCGTCCCCGACTGGAAATGTGCCCGAGCGCTAACTCGCACGCCGCTAACCGGCCAGTATTGTCGTCTGGAACCGTTGGACGCAGAACGCCACGCGGCGGATCTGTTTGAAGCTTACGCACTGGGCGATGACAGCGACTGGACGTGGCTTGCCAGCACCCAGCCTGTGAGCGTTGAGGCTACTGCGCACTGGGTGCTCGGAAAGGTGCTGGATGACGACCTGGTGCCCTTTGCCGTTATCGATCTGCGCACCGAAAAGGCGGTAGGGCTGGTGAGCTATATGGCGATTGAACGCTTTCTGGGATCGGTGGAAATTGGCCACGTCACCTGGTCGCGCAAGATGAAAGGCACCCGCATTGGCACCGAAGCGGTGTGGCTACTGCTGAAAAACGCCTTTGAGCATAAATATCGTCGGCTGGAGTGGAAATGCGATTCGATGAACACCGCCTCACGCAACGCGGCGGAGCGGCTGGGGTTTGTCTGGGAAGGGCGCCTGCGCCAGAAGCTGGTGCGCAAAGGACGCAACCGCGACAGCGATATGCTTTCGATTGTTGACGGCGAGTGGCCGGAAAGGGACGCGGAGCTGCGCGCCTGGCTGGCAGCGGAGAATTTTGACGGGGAAGGGCGGCAGGTTAAGCGGCTTGAAGCATTTCGGCAATAATTTCCCCTCACCCTAACCCTCTCCCAGAGGGAGAGGGGACGATGACACCCTCTCCCTCTGGGAGAGGGCCGGGGTGAGGGGAGAAGTTCGCACTCAGCGGCGAACCGGCGCCCCATCCGCCACATAATACGCCGCCGTGCTCTTCGCCAGCGGCTCGCGCCCGCGAATGGCGTCGGCAATCTTCTCACCAATCATGATGGTGGTGGCGTTCAGGTTGCCAGTGATAATTTGCGGCATAATCGACGCATCCACCACGCGTAACCCTTCCAGCCCGTGAACGCGGCCTTCGCCATCGACCACCGCCATTTCGTCGTAGCCCATCTTGCAGGTGCCGCACGGATGGAAGGCGGTTTCGGCGTGGTTACGCACGAACTCGTCCAGCTGTTCGTCGGTCTGGCATTCGACGCCCGGGCTGATTTCGCGCCCACGGTATTTGTCCAGCGCGGGCTGGTGCATGATCTCGCGGGTGATGCGGATCGCGTCGCGGAACTCCTGCCAGTCCTGCTCGTGGGACATATAGTTGAACAGGATCGCCGGATGCTGATGCGGGTCGCGGGACTTAATCCGTACGTGCCCGCGGCTCGGCGAGCGCATGGAGCCTACGTGGCACTGGAAGCCGTGTTCTTTCACCGCGTTCGAGCCGTTGTAGTTAATCGCTACCGGCAGGAAGTGATACTGAATATTCGGCCACTCGAACTCCTCGCGGCTGCGGATAAACCCGCCCGCTTCGAAGTGGTTGCTCGCGCCCACGCCTGTGCCGCCAAACAGCCACTCCGCGCCAATCTTCGGCTGGTTCCACCACTGCAGGGCAGGGTAGAGGGAAACGGGCTCTTTGCATTCATACTGAAGGTACATCTCCAGGTGATCCTGCAAGTTTTCCCCCACGCCGGGTAAATCATGTACCAGCGGGATATCAAACTGCTTCAGCAGTTCAGCGTTGCCCACGCCGGAGCGCTGGAGGATCTGCGGTGACGCAATAGCGCCCGCGCACAGCAGTACCTCTTTCTTCGCTGTCGCTTTTGACGGAATGGTGCTTTCGCCTTCCAGCCACTCGACGCCCACCGCGCGCTTGCCGTCAAAGATAATGTGATCGGTCATGGCGTGGGTGCGGATGGTCAGATTCGGGCGCGGTTTGGCCTGATCCAGATAGCCGCGCGCGGTGCTGGCGCGTCGGCCCTGCGGCGTGACCGTGCGATCCATCGGGCCAAAGCCTTCCTGCTGATAGCCGTTGAGATCGTCGGTGCGCGGGTAGCCCGCCTGCACGCCTGCCTCCACCATCGCTTCAAACAGCGGGTTCACGCCCGGCTTAGAGGTGGTGACGCTCACCGGACCGTCGCCGCCGTGGTAGTCGTTCGGCCCCACGTCGCGGGTCTCTGCCTTGCGGTAGTAGGGCAGGCAGTTGAGATAGCTCCAGTGCTCCAGACCCGGTTCTTTCGCCCAGTTGTCCAGATCCATTGCGTTGCCGCGCACGTAGCACATGCCGTTGATCAGCGACGAGCCGCCCAGCCCTTTTCCGCGTCCGCACTCCATGCGGCGGTTGTTCATGAAAGGCTCTGGCTCGGTTTCATACGCCCAGTTGTAGCGCTTGCCCTGCAACGGGAAGGCCAGCGCGGCAGGCATCTGGGTGCGGAAGTCAAAGCGGTAGTCCGGCCCGCCCGCCTCAAGCAGCAGGACGGTGGTGTTCGGATCTTCAGTCAGTCGTGTTGCCAGAACGTTGCCGGCAGAGCCGGCCCCGATAATGATGTAGTCAAATTGCAAATAAACCTCCCGGTTAAAATATGGACTGGAATTTACCCATCTCAACCTGGATGGACTTCACCTGGGTGTAACTCTGAAGCGTCATGACGCCGTTCTCGCGGCCAATGCCGGAGTGTTTGTAGCCGCCCACCGGCATCTCCGCGGCGGATTCGCCCCAGGTGTTGATCCAGCAGATGCCCGCTTCGAGCTGATGAATAGCGCCGTGGGCGCGGTTCAGATCGGCGGTGACAATGCCCGCCGCCAGACCGTAGTCGGTGTCATTGGCGCGACGAATGGCCTCTTCGTCAGTGTCATAGGAAAGAATGGACATCACCGGGCCGAAGATCTCTTCGCGCACGATGGTCATTTCGTCGGTGCAGTCGGTGAACACGGTCGGGGCAACCCACGCGCCGTTATCAAAGCCGTCACCCTTCAGCACGTCACCGCCGCACAGCACGCGCGCACCTTCCTCTTTGCCTTTGGCGATGTAGCGCATCACGCTGTCGCGGTGCGGGAAGCTGACCATCGGGCCGAAGTTAGTGTTTTCATCGAACAGGTCGCCCGCGCGGATGCGGCCCACGCGCTCAACGATTTTTTGCTCAAACGCGGCTTTGAACTTCGCGGGCACGAACACCCGGGTGCCGTTGGTGCACACCTGACCGGAGCTGAAGAAGTTGGCCATCATGGCGATATCTGCCGCGAGATCCAGATCCGCATCGTCAAACACTATCAGCGGGGATTTACCGCCCAGCTCCATCGTTACCTCTTTCAGGGACGAGGCCGCCGAGTTCGCCATCACCTTTTTGCCGCTGGCGACGCCGCCGGTAAAGGAGACTTTGGCGATGCCCGGATGCTCGGTCAGGTACTGGCCGGTTTCCGCGCCCACACCCGGCAGAACGTTAAACACGCCGTCCGGCACGCCCGCTTCGGTGTAGATTTCCGCCAGTTTCAGGGCGGTAAGCGGCGTTACTTCGCTCGGCTTGAAGATCATCGCGTTGCCCGCCGCCAGCGCCGGGGCGGATTTCCACAGGGCGATCTGGATCGGATAGTTCCACGCGCCGATGCCCGCTACCACGCCCAGCGGCTCGCGGCGGGTGTAGACGAAGGAGGTCTCGCGCAGCGGGATCTGGCTGCCTTCCAGTGCCGGGATCAGCCCCGCGTAGTACTCCAGCACGTCCGCGCCGGTGACGATGTCGACGGTCGAGGTTTCAGAAAACGCTTTACCGGTGTCGAGGGTTTCCAGCTTTGCCAGCTCGTCGTTGCGCTCGCGCAGGATATCGACGGCGCGACGCAGGATGCGCGAGCGCTCCATGGCGGTCATCGCCGCCCAGATTTTTTGCCCGCGCTTTGCGCTCTCTACGGCGCGGTCCACGTCTTCACGCCCGGCGGCCAGCACGCTCGCCAGAACTTCACCGTTGGCCGGGTTGATGGTCTCGAAGGTGCGACCGCTGGTGGCGGATGTATAACCACCATTGATATAAAGCTGCTGTTCTGCCATTCGGGACATGCTTCCTCCTCGGTTATTCGGTCGGTAAATGCTGGCTGATAAAGTGGCTGGTAAGCGACTGGGCCAGGGTTTTATCCAGCGGTTTGCCGCTGAGCGCGGCGCGCAGCCACAGCCCGTCAATCAGTGCGGCGAGCCCGTAGCCCGCCTCTTCAGCCTGTTCACGCGGCAGTTCGCGGCGGAATTCGTACACCAGATTTGAGAGCAACCGGCGGCTGCTGACCTGCTGCAAACGATAGAGCATCGGCTGATGCATGCTGCTGGCCCAGAAGGCCAGCCAGGCCTTCATCGCCGCGCCGCTGACCTGGGTTTCATCAAAATTGCCGCCGACAATCGCCTGCAAACGCTGCTCTGCACTGCCGTCCGGCAGGGCGCGTAAACGGCTTAATACCGCATCGCGTAACTGACCGGTGATGTCGCGCATGGTTGCTTCCAGCAGACCGTTTTTATCTTTGAAATAGTGGCTGATGATGCCCGTGGACACGCCCGCCCGACGGGCGATTTGCGCGATGGTTGCGTCATGCATTCCCACTTCATTAATTGCTTCCAGCGTGGCATCGATGAGCTGCCTGCGCCGGATCGGCTGCATCCCCACTTTGGGCATTTTTGCCACTCCATTCATCAGCGTTGGTAATCTATTAAAGCGGTTTTTGATTGGACGTTCAATATAAAATGTGTCTTAATTGTTGCGATTTTGGATTTTAATAGTTACAAAAACAGTGGGGATACTGGATGACAGACCTTTCACAAGACAGAGAAAAAGACAAAATCAACCCGGTCGTTTTTTTTACGTCCGCCGGGCTGATTTTGTTGTTTTCCCTGACGACTATCTTCTTTCGTGATTTTTCTGCCGAGTGGATTGGGCGCACCCTGAACTGGGTGTCGAAGACCTTCGGCTGGTACTACCTTCTGGCGGCGACGCTCTATATCGTCTTCGTCGTCTGCATTGCCTGCTCGCGCTTCGGTTCGGTGAAGCTTGGGCCGGAGCAGTCCAAGCCCGAGTTCAGCCTGCTGAGTTGGGCCGCGATGCTGTTTGCCGCAGGCATTGGCATCGACCTGATGTTCTTCTCCGTGGCGGAACCGGTCACGCAATATATGCAGCCGCCGGAAGGGGCAGGGCAGACGATGGAGGCCGCGCGTCAGGCGATGGTCTGGACGCTGTTCCACTACGGCCTGACGGGCTGGTCAATGTATGCCCTGATGGGCATGGCGCTCGGATACTTTAGCTATCGTTATAATTTGCCCCTTACCATCCGCTCCGCGCTGTACCCGATTTTCGGGAAAAAGATCAACGGCCCGATTGGCCACAGCGTCGATATCGCGGCGGTGATCGGCACCATCTTCGGCATCGCCACCACGCTCGGGATTGGCGTAGTGCAGCTTAACTACGGGCTGAGCGTGCTGTTTGACATCCCGGATTCGATGGCGGCGAAGGCGGCGCTAATTGCGCTGTCGGTGATCATCGCTACCATCTCGGTGACCTCCGGCGTGGATAAAGGTATTCGCGTGCTCTCCGAGCTGAACGTCGCGCTGGCGCTGGGGCTGATCCTGTTCGTGCTGTTTATGGGCGACACCTCGTTCCTGCTCAACGCCCTAGTGCTCAACGTAGGTGATTACGTGAACCGCTTTATGGGCATGACGCTGAACAGCTTCGCCTTTGACCGCCCGGTGGAGTGGATGAACAACTGGACGCTCTTCTTCTGGGCGTGGTGGGTGGCCTGGTCGCCGTTTGTCGGCCTGTTCCTGGCGCGAATTTCGCGTGGGCGCACCATCCGTCAGTTCGTGATGGGCACGCTGATCATCCCGTTCACCTTCACCCTGCTGTGGCTGTCGATTTTCGGCAACAGCGCGCTGCACGAAATTATCCACGGCAACGCAACCTTTGCCCAGGAAGCGATGGTGCACCCGGAGCGCGGCTTCTACAGCCTGCTGGCGCAGTACCCGGCGTTTACCTTTAGCGCGTCCGTAGCAACCATTACCGGCCTGCTGTTCTACGTCACCTCGGCGGACTCCGGCGCGCTGGTGCTGGGGAACTTCACCTCAAAGCTGAAGGACATCAACAGCGATGCGCCGAACTGGCTGCGCATCTTCTGGTCCGTCGCCATCGGCCTGCTGACGCTCGGGATGCTGATGACCAACGGTATCTCTGCGTTGCAGAACACCACGGTGATCATGGGCCTGCCGTTCAGCTTCGTGATCTTCTTCGTGATGGCCGGGCTGTATAAATCGCTCAAGGTGGAAGACTACCGCCGCGTCAGCGCCAGCCGCGACACCGCGCCGCGGCCGATGGGCGCGCAGGACAGATTGAGCTGGAAGAAACGCCTGTCGCGCCTGATGAACTACCCGGGCACGCGCTACACCAGCCAGATGATGGAGACGGTCTGCTTCCCGGCGATGGAAGAGGTGGCGCAGGAGCTGAAGCTGCGTGGCGCCTACGTGGAGCTGAAAAACCTGCCGCCGGAAGAGGGCGAAACCCTGGGGCACCTGGATCTGCTGGTGCACATGGGCGACGAGCAGAACTTTGTTTATCAGATCTGGCCGCAGCAGTATTCGGTTCCCGGCTTTACCTACCGGGCGCGCAGCGGGAAATCGACCTACTACCGGCTGGAGACCTTCCTGCTGGAAGGGAGCCAGGGGAATGATTTGATGGATTACAGCAAGGAGCAGGTAATTACGGATATTCTGGACCAGTATGAACGGCACCTGAACTTTATCCATCTCCACAGGGAAGCGCCGGGGAATAGCGTGATGTTCCCGGATGTCTAAACGGATTCTTAAAATACCTTCAGACTGTATATAAATACAGTTATTTGGCGCAGCATTACTCAAGGAAGAGTAACCATGCAGCAAGAGCCTGATGCTGAAGCATTCGGGCTTTTGCTGCGTTTAGGGAAGGAACTATGGATGAGTCATGCGATAGAGTTTATCGAAACATCACTCTTTACCCGACAGATTAAAAGCATTGCTACGGATGATGAGTTAAAGGATCTGCAAAAGGAACTTATTACCTGGCCTGATAAAGGTGACCTGATCCAGCAGACGGGGGGTTTACGTAAAATAAGGATGGCGGCAGGCTCAAAGGGAAAGAGAGGGGGGATAAGAGTGATTTACTTTCTTGCCACAGAGGAGGTGATCTATTTCATTATGGCCTATCCAAAATGCATAAAGGACAGCCTGAAAGAGACAGAGAAAGCAGAACTTAAAAAGCTGACTTCCATTCTGAAAAATACTGCTTCCAGTGCCGTAAATTTGAGGTGTACTATGTACCCTAATCAGGCAGGTGGAGGCTGATAATGAGTATTTTTAATGAATTAAAATCTTCGCTTGAAGAGGCCGTTGAGATCCATAACGGAAGAAAAGCCGCTTCCCGGGTAACCCGCTATGAAGTTGCTGATGTGCGCGCCATCAGAGAGCAGCTCAATATCACGCAAAGCGAAATGGCGAAGGCGCTTGGCACGAGCGTCGATACGATAAAGAGCTGGGAGTCTAAACGTCGCAACCCAACCGGGCTGGCGGCGAAGGTACTTAATGTGATTCGGGAGAATCCTGCATTTTATAAGGCACTTGCCGGGCAGTGAGTCGCCCTTATGCCGGGTGGCGCTGCGCTTACCCGGCCTACAAAACTCCAAAACTGCTTTACCGTAGGCCTGATAAGCGAAGCGCCATCAGGCTCTCCCTCCGTTGACACAACTTTAATGATAATTATTTTCATTTAAATATAGCCTGTGCTATACCTTATAGCACGGGCTAATTTTGCTTTTAATTTAATCACCTCAGGAGACTTCTGCGATGCATCCACGGCAAGGATTGAAGCGTCTGTTGCTCGGCGCGCTGCTTATGACCGCGACCACAACCGGCGCGCTGGCGGCTGAAAAGTTCCAGGTCATCACCACTTTTACCGTTATCGCTGATATGGCGAAAAACGTAGCGGGGGATGCCGCAGAGGTCACCTCCATCACCAAACCGGGCGCGGAAATTCATGAGTATCAACCCACCCCGGGCGATATCAAACGCGCGCAGAAGGCGCAGCTGATCCTGGCGAACGGCATGAATCTGGAGCTGTGGTTCCAGCGCTTTTATCAGCATCTGAACGGCGTGCCGGAGGTGATTGTTACCAAAGGCATCACCCCGATGGGCATCAGCGAAGGGCCCTATAACGGCAAGCCCAACCCGCACGCGTGGATGTCGCCGGACAACGCCCTGATTTACGTCGATAACATTCGCGACGCGCTGGTGAAGTACGATCCGGCCAACGCGCAGACCTATCAGCGTAACGCCGACGCCTACAAGCAGAAGATCACCGCCACTCTCGAACCGCTGCGCAAGCAGGTCACGGCGATCCCGGTAGACAAACGCTGGATGGTGACCAGCGAAGGGGCGTTCTCCTATCTGGCGCGGGATTTGGGCCTGAAAGAGCTGTACCTGTGGCCGATCAACGCCGATCAGCAGGGCACGCCGCAGCAGGTACGCAAGGTTATCGATCTGGTGAAAAAACATCACATTCCGGCGGTGTTCAGCGAAAGCACCGTCTCGGATAAGCCCGCCCGTCAGGTGGCGCGTGAAACCGGCGCCCATTACGGCGGCGTGCTGTACGTCGACTCTCTGAGCGCAGAAAACGGCCCGGTGCCGACCTATATCGATCTGCTGAACGTCACCACCCGCACGCTGGTGCAGGGCATCCGCGACGGGATGAAGGAGTAACCATGCAGAAGGGGATTGTTGTAACCGACGTGACCGTGACCTACCGCAACGGCCACACGGCGCTGCGCGACGCGTCGTTCAGCGTGCCGGGCGGATCGATTGCCGCCCTGGTGGGGGTGAACGGTTCCGGCAAGTCCACGCTGTTTAAGGCGGTGATGGGCTTTGTGCGGGCGGCGAGCGGCACTATCTCCATTCTCGGGCTTCCGCCTCACCGGGCGCTGCGCCTGAACCTGGTCGCCTACGTGCCGCAGTCGGAAGAGGTCGACTGGTCATTTCCGGTGCTGGTCGAGGACGTGGTGATGATGGGCCGCTACGGGCATATGGGGTTTCTGCGTCGGCCTAAAGAGCGCGACAGGCAGATTGTAACCGACGCCCTGAAGCGCGTGGACATGCTTGAGCTGCGCCATCGGCAGATTGGCGAGCTCTCCGGCGGCCAAAAGAAGCGCGTGTTTCTGGCGCGGGCGATTGCCCAGCAGGGCGAGGTGATCCTGCTCGACGAGCCGTTTACCGGCGTGGACGTCAAAACCGAAGCCAGGATCATCAGCCTGCTGCGGGAGCTGCGCGACGAGGGTAAAACGATGCTGGTCTCGACCCACAATCTGGGCTCGGTCACGGAATTCTGCGATTACACGGTGATGGTCAAAGGCACCGTGCTGGCGAGCGGCCCGACGGATATCACCTTTACCGCCGAGAATCTTGAGCGCGCCTTCAGCGGCGTGCTGCGCCACGTGGTGCTCAGCGGCTCGGAAGATCGCATTATTACCGACGACGAACGCCCCTTCGTCACGCACCGACAGGAGGCCAAATGAACGCGCTTCTCGAACCCTTCGGCTACGAGTACATGCTCAACGCCATGTGGGTCTCGGCGATGGTGGGCGGGCTGTGCGCGTTTCTCTCCTGCTATCTGATGCTCAAAGGCTGGTCGCTGATCGGCGATGCGCTGTCGCACTCCATCGTGCCGGGCGTAGCGGGCGCTTACATGCTCGGGCTGCCGTTCTCGCTGGGGGCGTTTTTATCGGGCGGGCTGGCGGCGGGCAGCATGCTGTTTCTCAACCAGCGCAGCCGCCTGAAGGAGGACGCCATTATCGGGCTGATCTTCTCCTCGTTTTTCGGGCTGGGGCTGTTTATGGTCTCACTCAACCCGACCTCGGTGAACATTCAGACCATCGTCCTCGGCAATATTCTCGCCATCGCCCCGGAAGATATCGTCCAGCTGGCGATTATCGGCGTGGTGTCGATAGTTATCCTGCTGTTCAAATGGAAAGATCTGATGGTGACCTTTTTTGATGAGAACCACGCCCGCGCCATCGGTCTGCGCCCGGAACGTCTGAAAATTCTCTTCTTTACGCTACTGGCGGTCTCTACCGTGGCGGCGCTGCAAACCGTCGGCGCATTTCTGGTGATCTGTCTGGTGGTTACGCCCGGTGCGACCGCCTGGCTGCTGACCGATCGCTTCCCGCGCCTGTTGATGATTGCCGTCGCCATTGGCAGCATCACCAGCTTCCTCGGTGCGTGGGCCAGCTATTACCTGGACGGCGCCACCGGCGGCATTATCGTGGTCGCCCAGACGCTGCTGTTCCTGCTGGCGTTCGTCTTTGCGCCGAAGCACGGGCTGCTTGCCAGCCGCCGTCGGGCGCGGGAGGCACATCCATGATGACGCTGATCCTCGAACCGTTCCAGTTTGCGTTTATGAACAACGCGCTGCTGATTTCACTCCTGGTGGCCGTGCCCTGCGCGCTGCTGTCGGTTTTTCTGGTGCTGAAAGGCTGGGCGCTGATGGGCGACGCCATGAGCCACGCGGTGTTTCCCGGCGTCGTGCTGGCCTGGATGATGGGCCTGCCGCTGGCGCTGGGCGCATTCGTGGCCGGTCTGTTCTGCGCGGTCGCCACCGGATACCTGAAGGATAACAGCCGAATCAAGCAAGATACGGTTATGGGGATCGTCTTTTCCGGCATGTTCGGCGCCGGGCTGATCCTCTATATCGCCGTCAAACCTGAGGTGCATCTCGACCACATTCTGTTCGGCGATATGCTGGGCATTAACGGGATGGACATTTTGCAAAGCGGTCTCGTCGCGGGGTTGATTGCGCTGGTGATTGGCCTGAAGTGGCGCGATTTTCTGCTGTTCTGCTTTGACTATCAGCAGGCGCAGGCGAGCGGCCTGCGCACCCGCTGGCTGCACTACGGCTTACTGTGCATGGTTTCGCTGACCATCGTGGCGACGCTGAAAGCGGTGGGTATAATTCTGTCGATTTCGCTGCTGATTGCCCCCGGCGCGGTGGCGGTGCTGATCACCCGACGCTTTCACATGGCGCTGCTGGTGGCGGTCGCCGTTTCAGCGCTGGTGTCGGTAAGCGGCGTTTATGCCTCGTTTTATCTCGACAGCGCGCCCGCGCCGACCATTGTGGTCCTGTTCGCGTTGGTGTTTATCGTGACGTTTGTGTTGACCAGCGTGAAGGCACGTCGGCAGGAGCGTGTGACAGCAGGGTGATGACCTGTTCGTCGTGCTGCTGCCAGTGAAGGGTGAAGGCAGTGCCTTCCTCAAAGCCTGCAAGTTGACGGGTCAATGCCAGCGTAAGCGTCCTGTCGTCGAGCAGGGTAATGCGGGCGCTGTCAAAACCCATCCAGGCCTGCACCTGCGGAAAGAGGGCCTTGAACAGGCTCTCTTTGGCGCTGAACGCCAGCGTCAGGGCGAGGGCGAACGGGTATCCCGAGCGGGAAAGCACAGGTTCTTCCTGCGTATCAATAATGCCGTCTTTGATTTCCCTGGCTTCGTTTTCGGAAAGGATCGTTTCACAATCGATGCCGATAAGCGCCGGGTGATGCGTGACGACGGCCATCGCCTGCGTGCCGCTGTGGGTGATGCTGCCGGAAATACCTTGCGGCCAGAGCGGTTCGCCGCTGGGGCCGATGCCGGGGATTACGCGCTCGTTTAGCGCATGCGCCGCGGCGATGCGGCCTGCCAGGTGGTCGGATTTGCGCTTGCGTCCGGCGTCAGCCAGCTGTGCGTGATGGGGCAGCCAGAGGAGATCGGCGTCGGTGAAGGTGGTGGGGTCGAAAGTGATGCGGTGAAGGGTGTGGCCGGCGAGAGAAAATGTGCTGTGGGTTGTGTGCATGGTTTTCCCTTCAGTATTGTGCGGCCTGATGCCCTCACCCCGGCCCTCTCCCAAAGGGCTGAGGGTTCCCCACAAATTAATGCGAGCACTGAGCAATCCCCTCGCCCCTCCGGGGAGAGGGTTAGGGTGAGGGG